>NZ_JEXG01000057.1:0-15248 GCF_000581275.1 Acinetobacter sp. 809848 | reverse complement strand
TTACGGCGGTGAAGCGAAAGATTACTCACAAATCGACTCAGCACCTGAAGAAAAAGCACGTGGTATTACGATTAATACTTCACACGTAGAATACGATTCTCCAATTCGTCACTACGCGCACGTTGACTGCCCGGGCCACGCCGATTACGTTAAAAACATGATTACTGGTGCTGCTCAGATGGACGGCGCGATCCTTGTGTGTGCTGCGACTGACGGTCCAATGCCACAAACTCGTGAACACATCCTTCTTTCTCGTCAGGTTGGTGTACCTTACATCATCGTATTCTTGAACAAGTGTGACCTTGTTGATGATGAAGAATTACTTGAATTAGTAGAAATGGAAGTTCGTGAACTTCTTTCTACTTATGACTTCCCTGGTGATGACACTCCAGTTATCCGTGGTTCTGCGCTTAAAGCGTTGGAAGGCGATGCTGGTCAATATGGTGAGTCTTCAGTTCTTGCTCTTGTTGAAGCGCTTGACTCTTACATCCCAGAACCAGAACGTGCTATCGACAAAGCATTCTTAATGCCAATCGAAGACGTATTCTCAATTTCTGGTCGTGGTACTGTAGTAACAGGCCGTGTAGAAGCTGGTATCGTTAAAGTTGGTGAAGAAGTAGAGATCGTTGGTATTAAAGATACAGTTAAAACAACTGTAACTGGCGTAGAAATGTTCCGTAAACTTCTTGACGAAGGCCGTGCAGGTGAGAACTGTGGTATCTTACTTCGTGGTACTAAGCGTGAAGACGTACAACGTGGTCAAGTACTTGCTAAACCAGGTACAATCAAGCCGCACACTAAATTCGACGCAGAAGTATACGTACTTTCTAAAGAAGAAGGTGGTCGTCACACTCCATTCTTAAATGGTTACCGTCCACAGTTCTACTTCCGTACAACTGACGTAACTGGTGCAATCCAGTTACAAGACGGCGTTGAAATGGTTATGCCAGGCGACAACGTTGAAATGTCAGTAGAATTAATCCACCCAATCGCAATGGACCCAGGTCTACGTTTTGCGATCCGTGAAGGTGGTCGTACTGTAGGTGCTGGTGTTGTTGCGAAAGTAACTGCATAAGCATATTATAGTGATGGATTACGTCTCAGGTTGAGGGCTTTGGCTCTCAACTTGCATTATAGGTCAGTAGTTCAATTGGTAGAGCGTCGGTCTCCAAAACCGAATGTTGGGGGTTCGAGTCCCTCCTGACCTGCCATATTTTGAAATAAAAAGCTTGATGCTGGCTTAGTTGTTCATATAATAAGTCGCGAGTTCTACGACGAGTACAAAAATGTCGAATGATAAATCGCGTGACGCATTGAGCGACGCGCCAATTCCTCAAAGAAATAATTCTGCTGAAGTTGTTCGTTCTGGTTCGCCTTTAGATATTGTTCTATGGGTGATAGCAATAGCATTGTTGCTTTTAGCTACCATGGTGAATCAGCATTTGCCAGCGTATTGGGCACCTGCAAATAATGTTTGGGTGCGCGTTGGGGCAATTTTTGCTTGTATCGTTGTGGCTTTAGGTTTATTATACGCCACCCATCAAGGTAAAGGCTTCGTTCGCTTGCTAAAAGATGCACGAGTCGAATTGCGTCGAGTAACTTGGCCAACAAAACAAGAAACAGTCACTACATCGTGGCAGGTTCTATTGGTTGTAGTTGTTGCATCATTGGTTTTATGGTGCTTTGACTATGGTTTGGGTTGGTTAATTAAGTTGATTATCGGGTAAAAGAGCTATGAAACGTTGGTACATTATTCATGCCTACTCTGGCTATGAAAAACAAGTGATGCGTTCACTTACAGAACGAATCCAGCGTAGCGCTGTTGCCGATAGCTTTGGTGATGTCCTTGTTCCTACCGAAGAAGTGGTAGAAATGAAGGATGGTAAGAAACGTAAATCTGAGCGTAAATTCTTTCCTGGCTATGTGTTAGTCGAAATGGAAATGAATGATGATACTTGGCATATCGTTAAAGAATGTCCAAAGGTTCTAGGTTTTATCGGTGGTACACCTGAAAAACCAGCACCAATTACTCAACGTGAAGCAGATGCGATTCTTGCGCGTGTACGTAATACTGGTGAAGCGCCACGTCCTAAAACGATGTTTGAGCCAGGTGAAGAATTACTTGTTATTGATGGTCCATTCACAGACTTTAAAGGTGTGGTGGAAGAAGTTCAATACGATAAGTCACGTTTAACGTTGACGATTAATGTATTTAATCGACCAACTCAGGTTGAACTCGAGTTTCGCCAAGTCGAAAAAACGATTTAATCTCAATTGGTTGAAAAGCGCCCGATTTTATCGGGCATTGTTGTTGTAACAGTAGTGTTGCGTAAAGATTGGGGAGCCTAGCGGCGTTTGTACCCAGAGGTATTTTAAAATGGCTAAGAAGATTGACGGCTATATCAAGCTGCAAGTTCCAGCTGGTAAAGCAAATCCATCTCCACCAATTGGTCCTGCATTAGGTCAACGTGGTGTAAACATCATGGCATTCTGTAAAGAATTCAATGCTGCTACACAAAAAGTTGAACCAGGTCTTCCAATTCCTGTAGTGATTACTGTGTACAACGACAAGTCGTTCACATTCATCATGAAAACTCCTCCAGCTTCTATTCTTCTTAAGAAAGCTGCTGGTATTCAAAAGGGTTCATCTGTACCAAACAAAACTAAAGTTGGTAAGTTGACTCGTGCTCAGTTAGAAGAAATTGCGACTACTAAAGAACCGGATTTAACTGGTGCTGATTTAGACGCACGTGTTCGTACCATCGCTGGTTCTGCACGTTCTATGGGCTTGGAAGTGGAGCTATAAGACATGGCAAAGTTAACTAAACGTCAAAAAGCCATTGCTGCTGCTGTTGAAGCAAACAAAGTTTACACTTTGGAAGAAGCAGTACAAGTTCTTAACAGCCTACCTGCTGCAAAGTTCAAAGAATCTTTGGATGTAGCTGTAAATCTTGGTGTAGACCCACGTAAATCTGATCAGGTTGTTCGTGGCGCAACTACATTACCTGCAGGTACTGGTAAAACTGTACGTGTAGCTGTATTTGCTCAAGGCGCGCAAGCAGAAGCTGCTAAAGAAGCTGGTGCTGATGTTGTAGGTTTTGATGACCTTGCTGAAAGCATCCAAGGTGGAAACCTTGACTTTGATGTTGTAATCGCTGCTCCTGACGCTATGCGTGTTGTTGGTAAGCTCGGTACAATTCTTGGTCCACGTGGTTTAATGCCAAACCCTAAAGTTGGTACTGTAACTCCTGACGTAGCGAATGCTGTTAAAAACGCTAAATCTGGTCAGGCTCGTTACCGTGTAGACAAAGCGGGTATTATCCATGCTGCGATCGGTCAATTAGGCTTTGATGCTGCTGCTATCCGTCAAAACGTTGAAACCTTAGTTGCTGACTTGAAAAAGTTAAAACCTGCAACTTCTAAAGGTGTATACATCAAAAAGATCACTTTGAGCTCAACTATGGGTCCTGGTCTTACAGTTGATGTAAACAACGTTTCTAACTAAGTTTAGACTTAGTAAAGAATTTTAAAGTCCTGATTGGGGACAGAACTTAAATAGAAATGTTTTCTATTTGGTTGGGTGGAGCAAAGCTTTATCCCTTACCCGTCAGGCGGACTTTGAATTGATAAATGAGAATTTATCAGCGTCAAAGACCTCAGGCGAAAAGATGCCGTTTTCGAATAGCACTTTTCTTAATAAACCAGCCTGCGTAGACGCGGTGGTGTGATTTGTTCCTCCTCCGCGTGTAAGTCGAAAGGCTTACGAATTGGGAGTGTGCCCATTGGGTACATAAATCACCTTAGGAGGTTTTACAATGGCTCTTCTTATTGAAGACAAAAAACAGATCGTTGCGGAAGTAAGTGAAGTTGCTTCTAAGGCGTTTGCAGCCGTTGTTGCTGACTACCAAGGCTTAAGCGTAGAGCAATTAACAACACTTCGTGTTGAAGCTCGTAAGTTAGGTGTTTCTACACGTATTGTACGTAACACTTTGGCTAAACGCGCACTTCAAGATACTCAATTCAATATCTTGAACGACAACCTTGTTGGTCCAACAATTCTAGGTTTTTCAACTTCTGAAGATGACATGGGTGCAGCTGCACGTTTGTTCGAAGATTTTGCTAAAACTAACAAAGCATTTGAGTTAAAAGCTGCTGCATTTGACGGCAAAGTTTATCAAGGTGCTGACGTTAGCGTAATTGCAAACCTTCCGAACCAAGAGAAAGCTCTTACTATGCTTGCCTCTGTCCTTCAAGCTCCTATTTCGAAATTGGGTCGCCTTATTACAGCGCTCAAAGAGAAAAACGAGTCAGAAGCTGCTTAATCAATTTTACACACCATTCAATATCCATTTGGAGTTATTCTCATGGCTTTAACTAACGAAGAAATCTTAAACGCAGTTGCTGAAAAAACTGTTCTTGAACTTGTTGAATTAATTTCTGCTTTCGAAGAGAAATTCAACGTTTCAGCTGCAGCTGTTGCTGTTGCTGCTCCAGCTGGTGGCGCTGCTGCTGCTGCTGAAGAACAATCTGAATTCAACGTTGAGTTGACTTCTTTCGGTGCTAACAAAGTAGCTGTAATTAAAGCAGTTCGTGAAGCAACTGGCCTTGGTCTTAAAGAAGCTAAAGACCTAGTTGAAGGTGCTCCTCAAGTTCTTAAAGAAGGCGTTTCTAAAGAAGAAGGCGAAGAACTTAAGAAGAAACTTGAAGAAGCTGGTGCTACAGTTACACTTAAGTAATTGTAAAAGGAGTCGGTTTTTAAATCGGCTCCATAAAATGGCTGATGGCTCTTGGGTCATCAGCCTTTTTGCGTTACAATAATCGGCTCGATTTTTGTTAGTTTTGTTTGTTTTTTAGAAAAATTCAAATAAAACAAGTAATTTCAAATGTTTACCAATATTTTTCTTTTTTAAAAATATTGTTAAGCGTTTTTATACCACTAAAAATTGCAGCATTTGTAAACAGTGGTGGCCATATCGGCCTGCGTAATTCCTTCTGAGCCCGTTCTGCAGGCGGGCTTGGTTTACTTTCCGAGGACTCCAGATGGCATACTCATATACCGAAAAGAAACGGATCCGTAAGAATTTTGGTAAATTGCCCCAAGTAATGGATGCACCGTACTTACTATCGATTCAGGTCGATTCGTACAGAACATTCTTGCAAGATGGCAAAACTCCAAAAAACCGCGAAGATATCGGTCTCCAAGCCGCATTTCGTTCAGTTTTTCCTATCGAAAGTTATTCTGGCAATGCTGCTTTAGAATTTGTTGAGTATAGCCTTGGTAAACCTGAGTTCGATGTACGCGAATGTATTCTTCGTGGTTCGACTTATGCGGCACCAATGCGCGTTAAAATTCGTTTGATTATTAAAGATCGCGAAACTAAATCAATTAAAGACGTACGAGAACAAGAAGTCTATATGGGTGAAATTCCACTCATGACTGAAAACGGTACATTCGTCATTAATGGTACTGAGCGTGTAATCGTATCTCAATTACATCGTTCACCAGGCGTTTTCTTTGATCACGATAAAGGTAAAACCCACTCAAGTGGTAAAGTGTTGTATTCAGCACGTATCATTCCTTACCGTGGTTCATGGTTAGACTTCGAATTTGATGCAAAAGACTTAGTTTACGTACGTATTGACCGTCGTCGTAAATTACTTGCTACTGTTGTGTTACGTGCACTAGGTTATAACAACGAACAAATCTTGAATTTGTTCTATGAAAAAGTGCCTGTGTATCTTGACATGGGCAGTTACCAGATTGACCTAGTACCTGAACGTTTACGTGGGGAAATGGCTCAATTTGATATTGCTGACAATGACGGTAAAGTTATTGTTGAGCAAGGTAAACGTATTAATGCTCGTCATGTACGTCAAATGGAAGCTGCTGGTTTAACAAAACTTTCAGTTCCTGATGAATACTTATATGAGCGTATCACTGCTGAAAATATTACTTTGCGTGATGGTGAAGTAATTGCTGCGAATACTTTGTTAAGCCATGAAGTTATGGTGAAGTTGGCAGAAGGTGGTGTTAAACAGTTCAATATCTTGTTTACGAACGATATTGACCGTGGTTCGTTTGTTGCTGACACATTACGTGCAGATACAACAGCTGGCCGTGAAGAAGCATTAGTTGAAATTTATAAAGTAATGCGTCCAGGCGAGCCGCCAACAAAAGAAGCTGCTGAAAACTTATTCAATAACTTATTCTTCTCTTCTGAGCGTTATGACTTATCTCCAGTAGGTCGTATGAAGTTCAACCGTCGTTTGGGTCGTCCATACGAAGTTGGTACTGACCAGAAGTCACGTGAAGTAGAAGGTATTTTATCGCACGAAGATATCATTGATGTATTACGTACATTAGTTGAAATCCGTAACGGTAAAGGTGAAGTCGATGATATCGATCACTTGGGTAACCGTCGTGTACGTTCTGTTGGTGAAATGACTGAAAACCAATTCCGTGTTGGTTTGGTACGTGTTGAACGTGCAGTTAAAGAACGTTTAAGCCAAGCAGAAACAGATAACTTGTCTCCACAAGATCTAATTAACGCTAAACCAGTTGCAGCTGCAATCAAAGAATTCTTTGGTTCAAGCCAATTATCTCAGTTCATGGACCAAAACAACCCATTATCTGAGATTACGCATAAGCGTCGTGTATCAGCGCTTGGGCCTGGTGGTTTAACACGTGAACGTGCGGGCTTTGAAGTACGTGACGTACATCAAACTCACTATGGTCGTGTATGTCCAATTGAAACGCCGGAAGGTCCAAACATTGGTTTGATCAACTCGCTTTCTGTATATGCAAAAGCAAATGACTTCGGTTTCTTGGAAACACCTTACCGTAAAGTAGTAGATGGTCGAGTAACTGATGCAGTTGAATACCTTTCTGCGATTGAAGAAGTAGGTACTGTTATTGCACAGGCCGATTCTGCAGTAGATAAAGATGGCAACCTAACAGAAGAGTTTGTTTCTGTTCGTCATCAAGGTGAATTCGTACGTATGCCACCTGAAAAAGTGACGCATATGGACGTTTCTGCTCAGCAAGTTGTATCTGTTGCTGCATCACTTATTCCATTCCTTGAACACGATGACGCGAACCGTGCGCTTATGGGTTCAAACATGCAACGTCAGGCAGTTCCTACTCTACGTGCGGATAAACCGCTTGTAGGTACAGGTATGGAAGCGAACGTTGCACGTGACTCAGGTGTGTGTGTGATCGCAAACCGTGGTGGTGCAATTGAATACGTAGATGCTTCTCGTATCGTTATTCGTGTAAACGAAGATGAAATGATTGCTGGTGAGGCGGGTGTAGATATCTACAACCTCATTAAATATACGCGTTCTAACCAAAACACTTGTATCAACCAAAATATTATCGTGAATTTGGGCGACAAAGTTGCTCGCGGTGATATCTTGGCAGACGGTCCGTCTACAGATATGGGTGAGCTTGCGCTTGGTCAAAACATGCGCGTTGCGTTCATGACTTGGAATGGTTACAACTATGAAGACTCGATCTTATTATCTGAGCGCGTACTTCAAGAAGACCGTTTAACTTCTATTCATATTCAAGAATTATCTTGTGTAGCGCGTGATACTAAGTTAGGTGCAGAAGAAATTACTGCCGATATTCCTAACGTTGGTGAAGCTGCACTTTCTAAACTTGATGAATCAGGTATCGTTTATATCGGTGCTGAAGTTACAGCAGGTGACATTCTTGTTGGTAAAGTAACGCCTAAAGGTGAAACTCAGTTAACTCCTGAAGAAAAATTGCTTCGTGCAATCTTTGGTGAGAAAGCAGCTGACGTTAAAGATTCATCTTTACGTGTTCCATCTGGTACAAAAGGTACAGTTATCGATGTTCAAGTCTTCACTCGTGATGGCTTAGAGAAAGATGACCGTGCATTGGCGATCGAAAAAGCACAACTTGATGCTTACCGTAAAGACTTGAAAGAAGAATACAAGATCTTTGAAGAAGCAGCTCGTGAGCGTGTAATTCGTTTGCTTAAAGGCCAAGAGTCTAATGGCGGTGGTTCAACTAAACGTGGTGACAAACTCGTTGAAGAAGTGTTATCTGGTTTAGAGCTTGTTGATTTACTTGAAATTCAACCGGCAGATGAAGCAATCGCTGAGCGTTTAACTCAAATTCAAGTGTTCTTAAAAGAAAAGAGCGCAGAAATTGACGAGAAATTCGCTGAGAAGAAACGTAAGCTTGCAACAGGTGATGAATTAACAACTGGCGTATTGAAAGTTGTTAAAGTTTACTTAGCTGTTAAACGTCGTATTCAGCCTGGTGATAAGATGGCTGGTCGTCACGGTAACAAGGGTGTTGTATCTAACATCTTACCTGTTGAAGACATGCCACACGATGCTAACGGTGTACCAGTAGATATCGTATTGAACCCGTTGGGCGTACCATCTCGTATGAACGTGGGTCAGATTCTTGAGACTCACTTAGGTATGGCGGCTAAAGGGCTTGGTGATAAAATCGAGAAAATGTTGAAAGAACAGCGTACAGTTTTAGAACTGCGTGAATTCTTAGACAAGATTTATAACAAAGTCGGTGGTGAGCAAGAAGATCTTGATAGCTTAACTGATGCTGAAGTCTTGGCACTTTCAGGCAACTTACGTGCAGGTGTACCTTTAGCTACTCCTGTATTCGATGGTGCTGAAGAAAGCCAAATTAAAGACTTGCTTGAGTTAGCTGGTATCTCTCGTACAGGTCAAACAGTATTGTTTGATGGCCGTACTGGTGAACAGTTTGATCGTCCTGTAACTGTAGGTTACATGTACATGCTCAAATTGAACCACTTGGTTGATGACAAGATGCATGCGCGTTCAACTGGTTCTTACTCTCTTGTTACACAGCAACCGCTTGGTGGTAAAGCACAATTCGGTGGTCAGCGTTTCGGTGAGATGGAGGTCTGGGCACTCGAAGCTTACGGCGCAGCATATACTCTCCAAGAGATGTTAACTGTTAAGTCGGATGACGTTGAAGGTCGTACACGCATCTATAAGAATATTGTAGATGGTAACCATTATATGGATCCGGGTATGCCTGAATCGTTCAACGTATTGACCAAAGAGATCCGTTCTTTAGGTATCAACATTGAACTGAAAAATGGTGATTAAGTCGTAAGACTCACGATTTTTTAGGTAAAAACAATATTTGTGACCCAGTCGGGTAAGCGTTGCTTCCCGACACACGGAGAAAAAAATTGAAAGACTTGCTCGATATCATGCGTAAGAAAACGGACTCAGATGGTCATGCACCAATTGAGTTTGACCGTATCCGTATTGGTCTTGCGTCACCAGAAATGATTAAGTCATGGTCTCATGGTGAAGTTAAAAAACCTGAGACAATTAACTACCGTACTTTTAAACCTGAACGTGACGGTTTGTTCTGTGCCAAAATTTTTGGTCCAGTAAAAGATTACGAATGCTTGTGTGGTAAATACAAGCGTATGAAATACAAAGGCGTCATTTGTGAAAAATGTGGCGTTGAAGTAACTACAGCGAAAGTTCGTCGTGAACGTATGGGTCACATTGAACTTGCTTCTCCAGTTGCACATATCTGGTTCTTAAAATCGTTACCGAGCCGTATCGGTTTATTATTAGATATGACACTTCGTGATATCGAACGTGTATTGTATTTCGAATCATACGTTGTAACTGACCCAGGTATGACTCCGTTTGAAAAGTATCAACTTTTAACAGACGAAGAATACTTCAATGCACTTGAAGAACACGGTGATGAATTCACTGCGAAAATGGGTGCAGAAGCGGTTCAGGACTTGTTGAAAGATATCGATCTTGAAGCTGAAATCGCACGTTTACGTGAAGAAATTCCTCAAACAACTTCTGAAACGAAGTTGAAAAAAGCGTCTAAGCGCTTGAAATTGATGGAAGCATTCAAAGATTCAAACAACAAGCCAGAATGGATGGTGATGAATGTACTTCCGGTACTTCCACCTGATTTGCGTCCATTAGTTCCACTTGAAGGTGGTCGTTTCGCGACTTCTGACTTGAACGATTTATACCGTCGTGTCATTAACCGTAACAACCGTTTGAAGCGTCTTCTTGACCTTGCTGCTCCAGATATCATCGTACGTAACGAAAAACGTATGTTACAAGAGTCTGTAGATGCATTGCTTGATAACGGACGTCGTGGTCGTGCAATTACTGGTTCTAACAAGCGTCCATTAAAATCTTTGGCAGATATGATCAAAGGTAAACAAGGTCGTTTCCGTCAGAACTTATTAGGTAAGCGTGTTGACTATTCTGGTCGTTCGGTAATTACTGTAGGTCCTACTTTACGTCTTCACCAATGTGGTCTTCCGAAGAAAATGGCACTTGAATTATTCAAGCCATTCATTTTCGCGAAACTACAAGCTTCAGGTCAGGCGACTACCATTAAAGCTGCGAAGAAAATGGTTGAGCGTGAGACTCCGGAAGTTTGGGACGTTCTTGCTTCTGTAATTCGTCAACACCCAGTAATGTTGAACCGTGCGCCAACACTTCACCGTTTAGGTCTTCAAGCATTTGAACCTATTCTTATTGAAGGTAAGGCAATCCGTCTTCACCCACTCGTTTGTGCTGCGTTTAACGCCGACTTCGATGGTGACCAAATGGCGGTACACGTTCCATTGACACTTGAAGCACAGTTAGAAGCTCGTGCATTGATGATGTCAACAAACAACATCCTGTCACCAGCAAACGGTGAGCCAATCATCGTTCCTTCTCAGGACGTTGTCTTGGGTCTTTACTACATCACACGTGATGCTGTAAATGCCAAAGGTGAAGGCATGGTGTTTGCGGATACTCATGAGGTAAACCGTGCACTTGCTACTGGACAGGTTGCTATCCATGCGCGTGTTAAAGTACGTGTACACCAAACTGTTATCAATGAAAATGGTGAACGTGAACACCAAACTATTATTGTTGATACAACACCTGGTCGTTGTTTGCTTTGGGAAATTGTTCCACAAGGCTTAAGCTTTGACATGATCAACCTTGAGATGACTAAAAAGAACATCTCTAAATTGATCAACTCTTGCTACCGTAAACTTGGTTTGAAAGATACAGTTATCTTTGCTGACCAATTAATGTACTTGGGCTTCCGTCAAGCGACTCGTTCAGGTGTATCTGTAGGTATGGAAGACATGCTCATTCCACCTACTAAGCACACAATTATTGATAAAGCAGAAACAGAAGTTCGTGAAATCGAACAACAGTTCGAACAAGGTTTCGTAACTGCTGGTGAGCGTTATAACAAAGTTGTCGATATCTGGGCGCGTACAAACGACCAAGTTGCTAAAGCAATGATGGATAACTTGTCTTATACACTTGTTAAAAACAAACAAGGTGAAGACGAGAAACAAAAATCATTCAACAGCATCTATATGATGTCTGACTCGGGTGCCCGTGGTAGTGCGGCGCAGATTCGTCAGCTTGCTGGTATGCGTGGTTTGATGGCAAAACCGGATGGCTCGATTATTGAGACTCCGATTAAAGCGAACTTCCGTGAAGGTTTAACAGTACTTCAGTACTTTATTTCAACACACGGTGCGCGTAAAGGTTTGGCCGATACCGCATTGAAAACTGCGAACTCTGGTTACTTGACTCGTCGTCTTGTAGACGTAGCGCAAGACTTGGTAATTACTGAACCTGACTGTGGTACAGCGGGTGGTTTAGTAATGACTCCATTCATTCAGGGTGGTGATGTCATCGAGCCATTACGTGACCGCGTATTAGGTCGTGTAACTGCTGAAGACGTACGTCGTGCATCTGATGATGAAGTTGTATTACCTCGTGGTACGTTAATTGACGAGAAAATCGCAGCTCAGCTTGAAGAAGCTGGTGTCGATGAAGTTAAAGTACGTTCAGTAATCGCATGTGAATCAACATTCGGTGTATGTGCTCGTTGTTATGGTCGTGACCTCGCACGTGGTCACTTGGTGAACCCAGGTGAGTCAGTCGGTGTAATGGCTGCACAGTCAATCGGTGAGCCAGGTACACAGTTAACGATGCGTACGTTCCACGTTGGTGGTGCTGCGAGCCGAACTTCTGCTGCGAACAGTGTTCAAGTACGTAACAAAGGTACTGTACGTTTCCATAACGTGAAAACTGTACAACATGCAAAAGGCCACTTGGTTTCAGTTTCACGTTCAGGTGAAATTGGTATTGCCGATGATTTAGGTCGTGAGCGCGAGCGTTATAAACTTCCGTACGGTGCAAGCATCTTGTTGAAAGATGGTGAAGCTGTAGAAGCTGGCGGTATCGTAGCGACTTGGGATCCGCATACACATCCATTAGTAACAGAAGTTGCTGGTAAAGCGCGCTTCAGCCAAATCGCTGATGGCGTAACTGCAACATCGAAAACTGATGATGCAACTGGTATGACTACTGTTGAAATCTTGCCTGTAACAGCTCGTCCTGCTTCTGGTAAGGATTTACGTCCTGCAATCGTGTTGGATACAACAGATGGCGGCGAACAGTTCTACTTCTTGCCACAAAATACAATCGTAACTGTCCGTGACGGCGAAACGATTGGTGTGGGTGACGTTATTGGTCGTGTACCACAAGAAACATCACGTACTCGTGATATTACCGGTGGTCTTCCGCGTGTAGCTGACTTGTTCGAAGCGCGTAAGCCAAAAGAGCATGCAATTCTTGCTGAAGTATCAGGTGTTGTAAGCTTCGGTAAAGAGACTAAGGGTAAAAACCGTTTGGTAATTACTCCTGATGATGGTTCTGAGATTTACGAAGAATTGATTCCAAAATGGCGTCAAATCAACGTATTCGAAGGCGAGCATGTGAACCGTGGTGAGACTATTTCTGATGGTCCACAAAACCCACATGACATCTTGCGTTTGAAAGGTGAAGTTGCATTAACTAACTACATCGTGAATGAAGTTCAAGACGTTTACCGTCTCCAAGGTGTAAAAATCAACGATAAGCACATTGAAGTTATCGTACGTCAAATGTTGCGTAAAGTTGATATCACTGATGGCGGTGATACAAGCTTCATTAAAGGCGAGCAAGTGGATTACATCCGCGTTGTTCAAGAGAACCAAGCTGTCTTGGCTCAGAACAAGTTCCCTGCGAAGTTTGAACGTCAATTGATGGGTATTACGAAAGCATCGCTTTCTACTGACTCGTTCATCTCTGCTGCATCGTTCCAGGAAACAACTCGTGTGTTAACTGAAGCGGCTGTAACAGGTAAAGAAGATGATTTACGTGGCTTGAAAGAAAACGTTGTAGTAGGTCGTTTGATTCCAGCAGGTACTGGTCTCGCGTACCACTTAGAGCGTCGTCGTCAAGAAGCAGAAGCTGCAGAGCATGAGCTTCATAATGACTTCAGCGAAGTAGATCAAGCATTTAGCCAAGCATTAAACTCTGAACAATTCTAAGTTTAGGCTGGCAATAAAAAAGGCACCTTAGGGTGCCTTTTTTATTTATATCTATTTATAACAATTTTAAATTGTAATTACATAAACATATTAAAGAGCCATTATTTTATTACTTAAGCGGGATAAATACTCCACAAAAACACACTAGGCTACCTGCTTATGAAGACTGGAGTAAATCTAATGAAAAAAATGATGATGATTGTTAGTGTTGGCCTGATGTCTACAACTTTGTTTGTTGGTTGTCAGAATGCAAGCCCAGAAAGTCAACGTATTGGTTCAGCTGCTATTGGTGGTGGTGCAGGTGGTGCAGTAGGAAAACACGTGGGCGGTAATATAGGTGCAGGTCTAGGAGCGGCACTCGGTGCAGGTGTTGCGGCTAATGCAAAAGGGTCTAGCAGTAAAACCGTACGTAATAGTGCAATTGGTGCTGGTGTCGGCGCTGTATTAGGTGGAGCAATTATTGGTGGTGACGCTGGTGCTGCTACAGGTGGAGCATTGGGTGGTAGTGCCGGTGCAGCCTATGAAGAGAAGAAAGGGAAGTACTAAAAGTATCCTTAATAATTGTTAAACTATAGAAGTCTTTATGTGATTAAAGACTTCTTTTTTATAATTAAAATTTTGCTTAATAAATATAAAAGGCAGAGCTTTACAAAATATCAATCGATTAGGACAGATGGTTAACACAATCTGATCAAATTCCTCATAAAAGGGGATTATTCTTTTCTCTAGAACAGATCATTGTGAGAACGGTCATGAAAAAAACAATTGGATTAGTTTCTGCTTTAATGTTGTCTACACTTATGTTCACAGGCTGCCAAAATATGAGCCCATCTGACCAACGTATTGGTGCAGCAGCAGCAGGTGGAGCACTTGGTGGTGGTTTAGGTAACCATGTAGGTGGAGGTATTGGTGCAGGCTTAGGCGCAGCGGTAGGTGCAGGTGTCGGTTCTAATACTCAAGGAGGCAGTAAACAGACAACGACTAAGAGTGCGATTGGTGCTGGTATCGGTTCGGTCGTAGGTAAAGCACTGATTGGTGGTGACTCTGGTGCTGCAATTGGCGGTGCGATCGGTGGTGGTGCTGGTGCTGCGATTGAAGAGAAAAGATAAAAAATTAACAAATAAAAAAATAAGCGCTTTTAGCGCTTATTTTTTATTGAGGAAAAGGTTTCGCTTTTTTACGTCTGATATAAAGCGTTTTTTGAACCTCTGCAATTCTTACCCCAGATTCATCAAAAATGTTTAGATGATATGTTCTTAAAACAGGTTCATAGTTCTCGGCAAGTTCACGAATTTGTTCTATTTCAGCTAAATCAACTCGAATATCTGCATGTACAGTACTTCGGCCAGGGGACAAAAAATTGATTTCGGCAGCTTTGTCCCAAACAATATATTTTGATCCGAGATGATGCATAAGAATCATCATATAAAATGGGTCAACCATTGAATAAAGACTTCCACCAAAATGTGTACCGACTAAATTTTGATTTTTCCAAGTCAGTGGCATTTTTACGCGCACATGGCAAAGTTCTAAATTCATGATTTCAATATAAATCCCTGCGCCACGATAAGGGGGATAGTGATTAAATAGAAATTTTGAAATCGTAGGATTGTTCTGAAGTCTTCTTAAAATAGCCATAATAGTCAATTTTTTTTATTGCAACAGTATTCATACTAGATAAGTATCATCTTTTTTATATTGATGGCAATGCTCTATCCGACTAACGACATGATCGATTGAAAAACAAGATAGGAAATGATTATGCAGCCAAAAGTTCATACAGTAACAACAAGTGATCAACAAACGCTTTGTGCTAAAACATGGGGTGACGAAAAAAAT
>NZ_JEXG01000056.1:0-16682 GCF_000581275.1 Acinetobacter sp. 809848 | reverse complement strand
GTTGCATAAAAGTCAAAATTTGATTATAAATTTATGCAACAAGTTGCATTAGCAAGCTATTGCTAGCCATAGGAGAAAATATGTCAGCTTATCCACATTTATTAAAGCCACTTGATTTAGGCTTTACTACTTTAAAAAACCGTGTGCTTATGGGGTCGATGCACATTGGATTAGAAGAAGCACCGCAAGGATATGAGCGCATGGCTGCGTTTTATGCTGAGCGTGCAAAAGGTGATGTGGGTTTAATTGTAACTGGCGGTGTTTCTCCAAATGATGATGGTGTTGTATTTAGCCACGGGACCAAACTAGATACAGTTGAAGAAGCTGAAAAACATAAAGTGATTACCCAAGCTGTCCATGAAGCTGGGGGTAAAATTGCTATGCAGATTTTACATACGGGTCGTTATTCTTATCAGGCAAATAACGTTGCGCCTTCAGCAATTCAAGCACCAATTAACCCAATTAAGCCAAAAGCTTTAAGCTCTGCCGAAGTACAACAAACCATTGATGACTTTGCTAACTGCGCCAAACTTGCTCAGTATGCGGGCTATGATGGCGTAGAAATCATGGGCTCTGAAGGTTATTTAATTAATGAATTTATTGCAGCTCGAACGAATCATCGTGATGATGAATGGGGTGGTAGTTACGAAAATCGTATCCGCTTTCCAATTGAAATTGTAAAGCGCACACGTGCTTTAGTTGGTGAAAATTTTATCATTATTTATCGTTTATCTATGCTTGATTTAGTTGAAGGCGGTTCAAGTTTTGATGAAGTGATTCAGCTTGCAAAAGAAATTGAAAAAGCAGGCGCAACAATTATCAATACAGGTATTGGCTGGCATGAGGCACGTATTCCTACAATCGCAACTAAAGTTCCTCGTGCTGCATTTACTTGGGTGACTGAAAAACTTAAAGGTGAAGTCTCTATTCCTTTAATTACTTCTAACCGAATCAATACGCCTGAAATGGCTGAACATGTATTGGCATCGGGTCATGCTGATATGGTGTCTATGGCACGACCAATGTTAGCGGATGCTGAATTTGTCTTGAAAGCAAGTGAAGGCCGCAGTGATGAAATTAATACATGTATTGGGTGTAACCAAGCTTGTTTAGATCATATTTTCTCAATGAAAATTGCAACTTGTTTAGTAAACCCGCGTGCATGTTATGAAACTGAGCTGATCTTTAAAGAAGCTCAGGTTAAAAAGAATATTGCTGTTATTGGCGCGGGTCCGGCAGGTTTAAGTTTTGCGGTATATGCAGCTGATCGCGGGCATCAAGTTAAAATTTTTGAAGCAAGTCATCAAATTGGTGGTCAGTTTAATATTGCAAAAACAGTTCCTGGAAAAGAGGAGTTCTACGAAACTTTACGCTACTTTAGTCGTCAAATTGAATTGCGACCAAACATTGAACTTGTATTAAACCATCAAGCAACTTACGAAGAATTAAGCCAAGCAAATTTTGATGAAATTGTGGTTGCAACAGGTGTAACACCTCGTCAATTACAGTTTGAGGGAATTGATCATCCTAAAGTACTGAGCTATTTACAGGTTTTAAAAGAGCGTGTGCCAGTAGGCCAACGTGTTGCCATTATTGGAGCGGGTGGTATTGGTTTCGACACAGCTGAATATCTTACTCATGAAGGTGAAAGTGGCAGTTTAAATCCAGAAAAGTTCTATGAAGAGTGGGGAATCGATACTCAATATGAACATGTAGGTGGTTTAAAACAGCCAAAAGTTGAGGCATCTGAACGAGAAATCTATTTACTACAACGTAAAACTGCTGCTGTAGGTGCTGGTTTAGGTAAAACAACAGGCTGGATTCATCGTACAGGACTAAAAAATCGTCAGGTCAAAATGTTTGCTGGTGTGCAATACGACAAGGTAGACGATCAAGGCTTACATATAACTATAGATGGAAAACCAAGTGTACTTGAGGTTGACCATGTGGTGATTTGCGCAGGCCAAGAGTCATTTACTGCAATGTATGATCAATTAAAAACAGATGGAAAAAAAGTTCATTTAATTGGTGGCGCTAAAGAGGCGGGGGAACTGGATGCAAAACGTGCAATACGCCAAGGCGCTGAATTAGCAGCGACACTATAAATTTTTATGGGCATTTCTTTAAAGAGAAATGCCCGTTACTTCTTTGGTTAAATTATAGGATATAAAAACAATGACACTCGAAACAACAAAACAGTCTTTAGAAAAATGGCATGAAATGGTTCAGGCTGGTAACTTATCCGATCTAAATGACTTGCTGGCGGATGAAGTGGTTTTTCGCTCACCAGTTGCTTACAAACCTTATGAAGGAAAGCAGGTTGTTTTCTTCATTCTTACCAATGTGATTCAGGTGTTCGAAGACTTTACCTATCATCGTGAGTTCTACACAGAAGACGGTGAAAATGTAGTGCTTGAGTTCAGTGCCAATGTCAGTGGTAAATCATTAAAAGGTATTGATATGATTCGTTTTAATGAACAAGGCAAAATTATTGATTTTGAAGTAATGATTCGTCCAATGAGTGGTCTAGCAGCATTGGCTGAACAAATGGGTATAAGAATTGCTAAATTTCAACCTCAATAATTTTAGTAAATAGCCTAAGTAAGTAAGATAGAGATCAATAAAATGTGGTTAAAGCTTTCAACTCTAGCATTGCTTCCTGTACTGTTTGTACAGGGAACGAAGGTTCGTAAGAATACGCCACGCTTGCTAGAAGCCAGTGGTGAGAGACAAGGCATCGTTGGTAATGGAAGGCCTCTATCATTACTTATTTTAGGAGACTCTGCCGCAGCAGGTGTTGGGGTAGAAAACCAAAAAGATGCTTTATCTGGTGCGATTATTTCTGAGTTGCAAGATCAATATTCGATACGCTGGAAACTGCATGCAAAAACAGGTGATACAACTAAGCAGGTTTTTCAAGCAGTACAGCATTTAGAGCAACAAAATTACGATGTGGTAGTTACGTCGATTGGTGTTAATGATGTCACGAAACTAACCTCAGCAAGTTCATGGATAAAACAACAAAAACAATTATTTCAATATATACAGGCACGTTTTCAGCCTAAGCTCATTATTGTTTCTGGTGTTCCGCCAATGCAGCATTTCCCAGCGTTACCAAATCCATTGGCTTGGTTGTTTGGAAAATATGCGGAACAAATGAATCAGGTACTAGATAAATGGTTAGAATCACAAAACCAATTTAAGTTCATTCAATATGATATTGAGCATTTTCAAGCGATGAATCTGCCTATGGCAAGTGATGGTTTTCATCCGAGCAAGGAAATTTATGCAATTTGGGGACAACAGGTTGCAGCCTTAGTGCGGCAATCATTTAACTCATAATCAGAGGTAGTGATTGAAAATGGGCATATCTACTTTAAATAAAATTAAAGCTTTCGGTTCAGAATTGTTCGATTCGGTATTAGGTGCTGAACAGCCAAAAATCTATTATGATCCAAATGGGAAAATAAAAGATATTCTGGAGAAATTGCCCCAGCTCAAGCAAAAATATCGGCCCACACCGTGGTTAAGCAACAATCATGTTCATCTTTTATATTTTGATATTATTAGAAAAAAAACCATTAAGCTTGAATATGATCGTATTGATCAGCTCACCATGAAAGATGGTGGCGTAACTGCGATCGCGTGGTATGGCTATGATCTTCCTCCAGATACTCCAACAGTTGTCATTATGCATACCATTACAGGGACCCCTGAAAGTATGCGTGAACTTGTGAAAGATATACATCACTATACAGGATGGAGAATAGCACTATGCTTACGCCGTGGGCATGCTGGATTACCTATGCCTGTGCCACAGATTTCTCTTTTTGGGTCAACAAGCGATCTTAAAGAGCAACTTGAACATATTCAAAATTTGTTTCCTAAATCGGATTTATACGCCGTAGGTTCCTCTGCTGGGACAGGACTACTGGTTCGCTACTTAGGAGAGCAAGGTACTGACACGCCATTTAAAGCTGCCTTTGCAATGTGTCCAGGCTACAACACAGAGATTGGCTTTAAAAATGTTCATCCGTTTTATAGCAAAATGATGACCAAAAAGTTATTCAAGTATTTTATTCATCCTTATCAAAATACATGGAACCAACTTTCTTCTATTGAAAAAGTTCTAGCGACCACAAGTCTGGAAGAGTTTGAGAGAGAATATTTTGAAATGGCTGGCTTTGAGGATTATCAAAGTTATTGCCAAGCCATTAATCCAATTTATGTATTTGAGAATGTCAAAATACCATTAATGATTCTTAACGCTGAGGATGATCCAGTCTGTTCTATTAAAAATTTGGAACCATACAAAGAAACGATTCAGCAAATGAGTAATATTGCGGTAATCACCACAAAAAAAGGAAGTCATTGTGGCTTCTATGAAGGTTGGAAAAGTACCTCATGGGCTGCCAAATTAATATCAGATTATTTTATGGTCGAACATAAGCAATAACGGTAATTTGCAATAACTTAAATAAAGCCCATTCAATAGATGGGCTTTATAATTTTATTTGGTCAAGATAAAAGCAATTTAGGATCTTTTAGTCCAATTTTGATTTTTGTGCTAGCCACGAGGTCTTTTTCATCTGTTTGGTTGGGGTGAAAGTCAAAGCGATAATAATCAAAAAATTGAGGGATCAATGTTCTATATTGTTTATTCGCAAAGCTAAAGAACTTACGCCAAGATTTGAAATTTAAAAGTTGATGATCCCGTTTCATAAGAACAAATTGATAAATTGTTGAAAAACCGGTAATCAAAAATAGACTTAAAGTAAAAACTGTAATGCGAGGAAGGTATGCGCTTAAGCCGCTTCCATATAAATGTTGGTAGAGATCAAAAGCCACAGCTTTATGTTCAGTTTCTTCAATACTATGCCATAGCCATAAATTGCGAATAGTTGAGTCTGTCATCAATTCATTAACGGATTGCATCATGCTAACCACAAGTACTGCTGTGTAGTGTTCTAGACCCACTGTTACAAGCAAATTCCATTTTTTACTAAAAACTTTTTCAATAGCTTTTAAAACGATACCAGTTACTTTTTCTAAAGATTGAGGATCTAAACCATATTGCTGTGCACTTACATGAAAAGCATGATGTTCTTTTGAGTGCATTGCTTCTTGGCCAATAAACGCACTGATTTCCCGATCTAAAATTTCATTCGACTTTGCTTTGGCGCGTAAAGCTCGAACAGAGCGAACAAAATATGATTCACCTTCAGGGAACAATGTAGATAAACCAGTAAAATAATGTGTAAAAGTAGGCTCGTTATTACACCAGTAGCGAGGTACGTTTTCAAAATTATAGTCCATACGACGGACTGGAAATGAGGCGGGGACACGATTTGATACTGTATTCATTCTAGGCTCCAATCTTCTTTTAATTAAAGTTCCTAAAAGGAACTTGATCAAAAACTACATCGCCCTATATCTATCGTCAATACTTTTTTGGCAGAAAAAGTAGATTGTCCCTAATTGATAACTAAGAAAACTTTAAAGATAAATAGAAAGAAAAGTAAAATTTATTATTGTGTTGATAATTTAAATAATATTTAAAAAGCCCAAACTGATGGTTCAATTTGGGCATATTCGCATATGAACTTAGTTCTTAAGCGCTGGAGTAGCAGCCGCAATTGCAGCAGCAACAGCATCATCTTCACTTTGAGCTGGTTCAGCTGGTTTAGATGGTTTTGGCTCTGCTTTTGGTTCAGGCTTAGGTTCAGGTTTTGGCTTTGGTTCTGCTTTAGGTTGCTCAGAAACATTTGTTTGTGAATTTTGCTCAGCTTGTGCAGGGCGAGTTTCACGGCGAATTTCAGTTGTCGTATTTGCTGTTTCTTCGTGATGCACCTCAACTTGCGTTGGTTCCTGAGTTTGAGCTTCTTCAGTTTGAACACTTTCTAAAGACTCAAATTTTGCAGGTTCAGCAGGTGTAGGTTCTGAAACAGCAGTTTCAACCTTTTCTTGCTCTTCTTCTTTAGGTGTTTCTTTTTTGACACATGCGGTTAACAATAGTCCAGCAGCAATTGCAGCACAGATTAAAAGTTTTTTATTTGCCATTGTCCTAAACAACATTTAATTGAGGAGCTGGCATTATAACAGCAAAAGAGAATGAAAAAATCATGTGAGATTGACCTAAATTTTTATTAAAAATGCTGATAGAATAGCCAGTTGTTTAATGATCTTTGAATTGATGCGGTTTGACTTTGCTTTATAGGGGCAGAGTACAGTAAAATTGCCAAACATTGTAGGCCGATTTCGGCTTGATTGTACGAGAAACTTAATGACCCATTTTATTTTTGTCACTGGTGGTGTAGTTTCATCGCTAGGTAAAGGTATTTCTGCTGCTTCAGTTGCTGCACTTTTGGAAGCCCGTGGCTTAAAAGTCACAATGGTTAAAATGGATCCCTACATTAATGTCGATCCAGGGACAATGAGCCCTTTCCAACATGGTGAAGTTTTTGTCACAGAGGATGGTGCCGAAACTGATCTAGACTTGGGTTATTACGAACGTTTCTTACGTCGTGCGAAAATGACCAAACTTAATAACTTTACCAGTGGTCGTGTATATCAGGACGTTTTAAATAAAGAACGTCGTGGTGACTATCTTGGTGGTACAGTTCAAGTTATTCCTCATATTACTGACAACATTAAAGAACGCGTACTTCGCGCAGGTGAAGGCTACGATGTTGCTATCGTAGAAATTGGCGGTACGGTAGGTGATATCGAATCACTTCCATTTATGGAGTCAGTTCGTCAGTTAATGGTTGAGCTTGGTCATAAAAGAACCATGCTTATGCATTTAACTTTGTTGCCATATATCAAATCTGCAGCAGAGCTTAAGACAAAACCAACTCAACACTCTGTAAAAGAGTTGCTTTCGATTGGTATTCAGCCAGATATTCTTATCTGCCGTACTGAATATGATGTGGATGTTGACACTAAACGCAAAATTGCATTGTTCACTAACGTAGAAGCGCGTGCTGTAGTGGTATGTAAAGATGCGAAAACGATTTATCAAATTCCACGTACATTCTATGAACAAAACGTTGATGATTTGATCTGTGAGCGTTTTGGATTTAATGATCTTCCAGAAGCAAACCTAGAAGATTGGGATAATGTAGTCGAAGCATTACTAAATCCTGAATACACTTTACGTGTAGCTATGGTTGGTAAATATGTTGAATTACCAGATGCTTATAAGTCTGTGAATGAAGCGTTATTACACGCAGGTATTAAAAATCGCGTAAAAGTACAAATTGATTATGTCAACGCTGAAGAACTTGAAAGCCAAGACGTATCTATTTTAAGTACAGCTGACGCAATTTTAGTTCCAGGTGGTTTTGGTGAACGTGGTACTGAAGGCAAAATGAGAGCTATTCAATACGCACGTGAAAACAAAATCCCATTCTTGGGTATTTGTTTAGGCATGCAATTGGCTGTTATTGAATACGCTCGCCATGTTGCAGGTATGCCAGAAGCTTCTTCTACAGAATTTAACCGTTCTACAAAATATCCACTCATTGGTTTAATTACTGAATGGTTAGATGAGCGCGGTGAATTACAACAACGCAGCCTTGAGTCTGACCTAGGTGGAACTATGCGTTTAGGTGCTCAAAAATCTGAATTGGTTGAAGGCACAAAAACACGTGAAGTCTACGGTAAAGCTGAAATCACTGAGCGTCATCGTCACCGTTATGAAATGAATAACCGTTTCATTGAGTCGATTGAACAAGCTGGTATGAAGATTTCAGGTTACTCTTCAGCACAACATTTAGTTGAAACTGTAGAAATTCCTGAACATCCTTGGTTTATTGCTGTACAATTCCACCCGGAATTTACAAGTTCACCACGTGATGGACATCCATTATTTGCTAGTTTTATTGACGCTGCAAAAACACAGCATCAAAAAAGTAAATAATGCGATTTTAAATAAACTGGGAAAGTTTAAATGTCACAATTAAAACCACAAGAAGTTGTACGTTTAGGCGATATACAAATGGCAAATCATTTGCCATTTGTATTATTTGGCGGAATGAACGTACTTGAATCAAAAGATTTAGCTTTTGAAATTGCAGAAACGTATGTTGATATTTGCAAACGCTTAGATATTCCTTATGTATTTAAAGCGAGTTTCGATAAAGCAAATCGTTCTAGTCTGCATTCATTCCGTGGTCCTGGACTTGAAAAAGGTATCGAATGGTTAGGTGATATTAAAAAACATTTTAATGTTCCTATCATTACTGATGTGCACGAGCCATATCAGGCTGCACCAGTTGCAGAAGTAGCCGATATTATTCAATTACCCGCTTTCTTAAGTCGTCAGACTGATCTTGTCGAGGCGATGGCGAAAACACAGGCTATTATTAATATTAAGAAAGCCCAGTTTTTAGCACCTCATGAAATGCGTCATATCCTGCATAAATGTTTAGAAGCAGGAAACGACAAACTTATTCTTTGTGAACGTGGTTCAGCATTTGGTTATAACAATCTTGTTGTAGATATGCTTGGCTTTGACACAATGAAAGAAATGAATGTGCCAGTTTTCTTTGACGTGACACATGCGTTACAAACCCCTGGTGGTCGTTCTGATTCAGCAGGTGGTCGTCGTGCTCAAATTACAACTTTAGCACGCGCTGGAATGGCAACTGGTTTGGCTGGATTGTTCTTGGAAGGACACCCAGACCCAGAACATGCAAAATGTGATGGACCTTGTGCATTACGTATGTCGCAACTTGAACCGTTCTTGGCACAAATAAAAGAATTGGATACTTTAGTTAAAGGATTCAAAAAGTTAGACACCCATTGAGTTGTTTTATAACCCTTACGCTGCTTTAACCGCAGCTCATATTCATTCAAAGAGGAATTGTTCATGAGCCAAATCGTTGACATTCGTGCACGTGAAATTTTGGACTCTCGTGGTAACCCAACCATCGAAGCAGACGTAATTTTAGAATCTGGGGTTGTTGGTCGTGCATGTGCACCATCTGGTGCTTCAACTGGTTCTCGTGAAGCTTTAGAACTACGTGACGGTGATAAATCGCGTTACTTAGGTAAAGGCGTTCGTACAGCAGTTAATAACGTTAATACGTTGATTCGTGATGCTTTGTTGGGTAAATCAGTTTTTGAGCAAAAAGACATTGATAATACAATGATCGCGCTTGACGGTACTGAAAACAAAGAGAAATTAGGTGCTAACGCAACTTTAGCTGTGTCATTGGCTGCTGCGCGCGCTGCTGCTGAAGAAAAGAAACTACCTCTTTTCCAATACATCGCAGATCTTCGTGGTCAAACAATTTTGACAATGCCTGTACCGATGATGAACATCTTAAATGGTGGTGAGCATGCGGACAACACTGTTGATATTCAAGAGTTCATGATTGAGCCTGTAGGTTTCACTTCATTTGCTGAAGCTTTACGTGCTGGTGCTGAAGTATTCCATTCTTTAAAATCAGTTTTAAAGAAACAAGGTTTGAATACTGCAGTAGGTGATGAAGGTGGTTTTGCTCCTAACTTACGTTCTAACGAAGAAGCAATTCAAATCATTTTACAAGCAATTGAATTGACTGGTTACAAAGCTGGTTCAGACATGATGCTTGCACTTGACTGCGCATCTTCAGAATTCTACAAAAATGGTCAATACGTTTTAGAAGGCGAAGGCAACCGTGCATTTACAAGCCATCAGTTTGCAGATTATTTAGCTGGCCTTGTAAATCAATATCCAATTATCTCAATCGAAGATGGTCTTGATGAGTCTGATTGGGAAGGCTGGAGCTACTTGACTTCAATCCTTGGTGATAAAATCCAATTGGTTGGTGATGATTTGTTCGTAACTAATCCTAAGATTTTACAACGTGGTATTGATGAAAAAGTTGGTAACTCAATCTTAATCAAATATAACCAGATCGGTACTTTGACTGAAACTTTAGATGCAATCTATCTTGCTAAAGCAAATGGTTATTCGACTGTTATTTCTCACCGTTCTGGTGAAACAGAAGATTCTACTATTGCTGACTTAGCAGTAGGTACAGCTGCTGGTCAAATCAAGACTGGTTCACTTTGCCGTTCTGATCGTGTTTCTAAGTACAACCAATTACTTCGTATTGAAGAATTGACTAAAGCTGCTTACCGCGGTAAAGCTGAATTTAAAGGTTTAAACTAATCTTTAAATAAAAAGTTAAAATTAATTTTTTAACATTTGAAGGTGCTATTTCCTGTTTTTAATAGGAAATAGCACCTTTTTTATTATCCTAATCGGCGTGTTTTTAAAGACTCAGCCCAACTGTGATGTTTGCAGCGGGTACATTCTTGATCGATTTTATTTAAAATTTTAGTTTCACCACACTTCATACATGAATAAAAAGTATTAAGTTTCAGTACATCGGCTTTACGGTAGGCATCAGGGAATAGCGGCAAGCCCCATTTTACATCTTCATCTTCAAAATAAAGCAGACTAAGAATACCATCCGACTCCAACAAAGCTG
Source organism: Acinetobacter sp. 809848 (assembly GCF_000581275.1). Classification (NCBI taxonomy): domain Bacteria; kingdom Pseudomonadati; phylum Pseudomonadota; class Gammaproteobacteria; order Moraxellales; family Moraxellaceae; genus Acinetobacter; species Acinetobacter sp. 809848. The sequence goes on along the minus strand of NZ_JEXG01000056.1, from coordinate 6,198 downwards.
TTCTTACTTGTCCAAGGTGCTCAACATTTTGTTGACGCATTTCTGAGAAAAACTCATCATGAGAATATGATTGTTTTTGGAAATCTTTGTAGACTACAAGGCCATCCTTAACAATACAAAGCGCTTTTCCTTCAAGCAAATCTTCAATTTTTTTATGCTTTACCATACTCCATGTAGCAAAGCGATAAAGAAAAAGAATAACAACAAACGCGACGAAGGCATGGGCAATAGGTAAGTCTTCGGTAAACATCGGGTCACCGGCGGCTGAACCTAAACATAAAATAATTGCGAGTTCAAAAAGGGAGAGCTGACGTATACCTCGTTTACCGGATAATCTTAAAAAACTAATAATGATGATGAACATTACGGTACATCGAACCAAAATTTCTAAAACAAATTTCCAAGTCGTGTCACCAATGAAAATATTAAAAAAATCCATTTTTTTCTCCTTATTAAAATAGTTAGAAGAGATCCTTATAAATTCTTAACAAAGTAAAAAATAAAAAAATATACTTTTTAGGTAGTTATTAGTTAAAAGCTCGAAATATATGTGACTTTTTATAAATTTATTTCAACTAATTCTCTACGAAGAAGTTTACTGTTGATAGCGTGACCAAGCTGATTTATTGCAAAGTAGATCTATTAAAAAGGTACTTTTACTTTATATGAGCTTGTATTTAAATGGGAGATAAAAGATATACTTTGTGGGTGGTTTCTTATTATTAAATAAATTCTCCTTAAGAAAGATATGACTGTGAATATAATTAATAATCAAAAATTTATTATATTTAATAAGATAGTTTAACGACAATTAGAGGTATAGGGGATGGCATCTAAACGTTTTTGAAAAGCATGAGGATCCATAATATTTTTATACATTTGTTGATAAGTTTTTTTGTGATCTTCAATATTATGATAGTCGATAATTTCTTGGAGTTTGTCTTTGTATTCTATATGACCAGCATTGAACATCGCTGCATAGTGTCCCCATAAAGCATATTGATATCTTAAAGCAGCTTTTGGGATCAAATTTATCTCGGTTAAATAACTATTAGCAGTTTCTTCATAGCATTCTTTTATTTGATAAGGGTCTCTTTTCATTTTGCTTAAAAAAATACATTGCATCTCTTGTAGCTTTGAACTATCTGTTTTAGCTAGTATTTTTTCGGTAACACTATATGCTTCATTAAGACAACCTAAATGTACAAGTATTTTGCGTTTAGTTTTTAAAATATTTAGATTGTTCTCGTTAGAAGGTATCTTTTTCAATAAGTTTTTAAATCTTAAGTGAGCAGTTGTTTGGTCTTGTTCCGTGTTTAATTTATAAATAATTTCATTATATTCATATATATAAGTATTATTTGGTTTGTGCTGCTTCTGATAGTCCTTCGTATTAATTATTTTAGAAGGACTATCATCAGTATGGTTATTACAAGCGCTCAAACCTAAGCTTACTAAAGAAAATGCTAAAACTTTATGCACTACAACTTGTACCTTTTATTCTCTCTTAAGAGGTTTGAGAAGAATAATAAAATATAAAAGAAAATACTGTTTAGTTTATTATTTTTTGAGTTAATCATAAAACTATTGCATAACATTTTATTGGCTAATTGAAAAGAGCAATAAATTTAAAAGATGTGATGACCAAAACAAGGTTTGAAGAGAGTGAAAATATATAAGTGATTAGAACCATTGATAATTTAATTTAAACAAATAGGAATAATTATTAATATATTGTTGATAACAATTATCATTCATGTTAATTTTTGTGCCGACTTTTGCTGCTGTGTAACAAGGACCAAAGTAGCAAAAGGCTAAGGAATCTCGCACAGCACATTGGTTATTATGGAATTTTCTTATGTACACTCCGCCCTTTAGAAAAGCGTTTACATCTCATCCCTTAGCACTTGCTATGGCTTTAATTGCTCCTTCAATTGTTTATGCAGATGAGACAAATGGAACAGCCACTTTAGAAACGATAAAAGTGCAAGCAGAAGAAGATTCCGCTGTTACCGAAGGTTCGGGCAGCTATACAGCAAAAAGCACAAATACTTCTACAAAATTAAATTTATCTCTTCGTGAAACACCACAGTCGGTGAAGGTTTTAACCCGTGAATATTTAGATGATCGGAAAATCGATTCTTTTCAAGATTTAATGAACAATATTACGGGTGTTTCGACGTCACGTACTGATGAGCGTCAGAAAGTTTATGCGCGTGGTTTTGAGGTAGATTATTACTTAATAGATGGAATACCGAGCACGATTAATTTAGGTACAGGGGACCTTGATTTAGATATTTATGATCGCGTCGAGGTGGTGAAAGGTTCTAATGGCTTAACCACAGGTGCGGGCAATCCAGCGATGGCGCTGAACATGATTCGTAAACATGCAAACTCAAAAGAACTTAGTGGTAATGTCAGTACATCATTAGGCTCATGGAACTCTTGGAGTAGTTCGGCAGATATTTCTGCACCGCTTAATGCTGATGGTTCATTGCGTGGACGTATGTTTGTGAAGCATTCTGATGAAAATTCATTTATGGATTTTTATGAGAAAGAACGGAATGTATTTTATGGTGCCCTTGATTATGATCTGAGCGATAAAACAAGTATGTCGCTTGGAGCTACATATCAAGAATTGCATCGTGATGGTATCCGCTGGGGTGGTACACCAGCTTTTTATACTGATGGGACCCGTACCAATTTTTCTAGAAGCTTAACAGTAAGTGCGCCTTGGACATATTGGGATGTGAATACAACGGCAGTGTTTGCGAACTTAAAACAAAATTTATTTAGTGATGTTAATTTAAATGTTGCTTATACCTTCCGCAAAGAAGATACGGACTCCATGTTGTTATATACAGCTGGAAGAGTAGATAAGGCAACCAACACCAGTCCACTAAAAAATATAGATGATAATAAAAAGGATAATGTTTCTGTATATGGTGCAAAAGCTGCCAGTGAAGAAAACAATATTGATGTTTTTATCAATGCGCCATTTATGCTTTTTAATCGCCCACAAGAAATCATTATTGGTGGATCTTGGAATAAGAATGAAAAGACCAAAGATCTTTCTGGTGGTTCTAATGCAAACAAAGAGATTGAAAAATATTTAGGTGGCCCGCTTAACTATAATGATATAGCGCAAGAATTACTTCAGCCACTGGTACTAAATACCAGAGGCGCACTTAATGAAACCACACAAACTGCTGCATATGTTGCGGGTAAATTTCAAATTCTCGATCCTTTAAAAATTATTGCTGGTGCACGTTTATCTAACTGGAAATATAAATCTGAAAATGATAAAGGTAACCGTGAATTTAACAATGAATTAGCACCATATATTGGCGCTATTTATGATTTTGCCCAAGATCATTCTGTATATGCGAGTTATACAGAAATTTTCAAACCTCAAGATCGTAAAGATGTAAATGATCAATATATTGACCCGATTACAGGTAAGAGTTATGAAGCTGGCTTAAAAAGTGAGTGGTTTGGGGGGCGTTTAAATACAGCGTTGTCAGTATTTCGAATAGAACAGTCTAATTTTGCTGAATCGATACCTGACACGTTCATTATTCGCAATGGTACACAAACTACCGAGCAGGCCTATCGCGCTGTAGATGGGGTTGAAAGTAAAGGTTTTGAGTTTGAAGCTGATGGCGAGATTAATGACAATTGGGGTATTAATTTCGGTATTGCTAATTTCGAAGCAAAAGATGCAAAGGGTACGAAGGTTAATACGACAAACTCTCGAACAACTTCAAATTTATTTGTGAAGTACAAAGTTAATCAGTGGAGTGCAGGACTTGGCTTAAATTATAAGAGTAAATACTATACGGGTAGTGGAAGCTCTCGCATTGAGCAAGATGCTTATGTTTTAGCAAGTGCGATGCTTGGCTATCAAGTAGATAAAAATATTAAACTTCAATTTAATATCGATAATATTTTTGATGAGAAATATTATGAAGGTATTGGTGAAAACTCAATGAACTGGGGAACACCACGAAATGCAACGCTGAGTGTTCGTTATAATTTTTGATATAGACATACTCATAAGTAACCGATTTATAAAAGCCCTCAAAAGAGGGCTTTTTTGTGCGTAGATTGATTTATAAGCAGTTGTACTTATAAATATTATTTCCCTTTCAAATTCCATTCATTTTTGACAAAATGAAACATGTCACAATGGTCAATTAAAGTAATATGCCCATTAATAATTTTGCTTAAATTTTTGCAGGAATTTCGCATGCTACTTCTTAATTACTATACAATACAATCTCTTAACGAAAGTTTTTAATTAAAAATCTTAATGATATGTTAGAAGTATTTCGATCCACTTCAAGCAAACTGATATTGCTACTGGTTATTGTTTTAGTAGCCATACTGCAATATCAATTTTGGTTAGGTGAGGGTGGCTATCTCCCTCATCAAGCTCTCATGCAACAAATTCAGCAACAAGCTGAAGTAAATGAAGAGCTTAAAGAAAGAAACCGTATTTTGGCAGCAGAGGTTTTTGACCTGAAAAATGGTACAGAAGCAATAGAAGAACATGCTCGTCTTGATCTTGGTTTGGTTAAACCACATGAGACATTTGTTCAAATGAGTACCATCAGTACCCATTACAAGCCTATTTATATTGACCCGAACGCTAAAGTTGATTTGGAAACGAATGAGACACCTGCATCCCCAGATATCCCAGACTAAATTGTGGGCAGTGATTCCAGCTGCAGGGTCAGGAAGTCGATTTTCTAAAACTGAATTGAAGCAGTATCAATATATTCAGAATACGACTGTTTTAGAACATACTGTTCGGCGCATAAGTCAACTTCCATTAAATGGTTATGTTTTGGCAATTGGTACCCAAGATACTTTTGCTCAGACTCTCGCATTTCAAAATATAGATAAGGCTCATTTTTGTATGGGTGGGGCAGAACGAGTCCATTCAGTATTAAACGCATTAAATCATCTTTTAACTTTTGCTGACGAAAATGATTGGGTACTTGTGCATGATGCAGCACGGCCTTGTGTAACAATTGAATGTTTAAATGCCCTTGTCGAACAAGCAATTGAATCAAATCATAGTGCTATCTTAGCGATTCCTGTTCGTGATACGTTAAAGCAGGTTAGGGTAGATAATTATATTAATAAGACGGTAAGTCGGGATTCATTGTGGCAAGCTCAAACTCCTCAAATTGCTAAAATTGGGAAGCTCAAAAAGGCAATTGAATACGCTTTAGAAAATAACATTGCTATTACCGATGAGGCAAGTGCACTCGAATATATGGGTGAAACTGTGCAGGTTGTGATGGGGCGTTCTGATAATATCAAAATTACTTATCCTGATGATTTAGAACTTGCACGTTTAATTTTACAATCACAGTCTTAAGATAAAAATCGAATAATAAATTGTAGTTTTAATTGTAAAATAGCCTAAGTAAATATTTCATTTCTACATATCTATTTATAAGAATTAATGTTTTTTACACCTCAAATCGATAAGATTAGTTGAGTAATTTACTTAGATAATGTTCGATCATCGAACAAAATATATTTATAGCGAACAAAACTGTGTTTAGCTTACTAGATCAAAATACGAAAATTATCAAAAATGTTTAAAAGGGAAATCTAAGGGAAACACTCGGGATTGAGTGAAATATTTATCTATTCTTCTCGCCTCAGTGTGCCTAACTCTCTTATCTCTCTTCTTCAATGAGCACAATGGAGTTGTCTAATGATTGACAAAAGTAAGTCCTCACTAAGCGAGGTTCTATCGCAGATTAAAGATGGTGCAACCATTCTGATTGGTGGTTTCGGTACCGCAGGACAACCCGCTGAACTCATTGATGGTCTTATTGAACTCGGTGTTAAAGATTTAACCATTGTCAGCAACAATGCCGGTAATGGCGATTATGGTCTGGCGAAATTGCTAAAAGCCGGTTCGGTTAAAAAAGTGATCTGTTCTTTCCCACGTCAGTCAGATTCTTATGTTTTTGATGAACTGTACCGTGCCGGAAAGGTTGAACTTGAAGTAGTGCCGCAAGGTAATCTGGCGTGTCGTATTCAGGCAGCCGGTATGGGATTAGGTGCTGTGTTTACCCCAACAGGCTTTGGAACACTTTTGGCCGAAGGTAAAGAAACCCGTGAGATTGATGGGAAAGATTACGTACTTGAATATCCGATCAAGGCTGACTTTGC
>NZ_JEXG01000055.1:0-17547 GCF_000581275.1 Acinetobacter sp. 809848 | reverse complement strand
CGGCGAAAATGTCTCATCGTTACATCACTGATCGTCAATTACCAGACAAGGCAATTGATTTGATTGATGAGGCAGCTTCTCGTATTAAAATGGAGATTGACTCTAAACCTGAAGCACTTGATAAGCTCGATCGCCGTTTAATCCAGTTGAAAATGCAATTGGAAGCTGTGAAAAAAGATGAAGATGTCGGCAGTAAAGCTGAAGTCACTCATCTTGAAAAACAGATTGCTGAAGTCGAGAAAGAATACAACGATCTTGAAGAAATCTGGAAGTCTGAAAAAACTTTGGTAGAAGGTACTAAACAGGCTCAGGTGGAACTTGATAAAGCGCGTATTGCTTTTGAGAAAGCTCAGCGTGAAGGTGATTTGGCTGAGGCAGCACGTTTACAGTATGGCGTAATTCCAGAGTTGCAAAAACAACTGGAGCAAGATGAAGTTGCAGAGGAGAACGAAGAGCCAAAACTCATTCGTACTAAAGTAACTGAAAATGAAATTGCTGAAGTTGTTAGTGCTGCAACAGGTATTCCGGTTGCTAAAATGATGCAAGGCGAGCGTGAAAAACTCCTTAATATGGAAGAGTTTTTACATGACCGTGTTGTAGGTCAAGATGAAGCAGTTGTTGCGGTATCGAATGCTGTTCGCCGTTCACGTGCCGGTTTGTCTGACCCGAATCGTCCTAGTGGATCATTCTTGTTCTTGGGTCCAACAGGTGTTGGTAAAACTGAGTTGACTAAAGCTTTAGCTAACTTCTTGTTTGACAGTGATGATGCCATGATTCGTATCGACATGAGTGAATTCATGGAGAAACATTCTGTTAGCCGTTTGGTTGGCGCACCTCCAGGATATGTCGGTTATGAAGAAGGTGGTGTTTTAACTGAAGCTGTTCGCCGTAAGCCATATAGCGTGGTGTTGTTTGATGAGGTTGAAAAAGCACATCCAGATGTATTCAATATCTTGCTCCAAGTATTGGACGATGGCCGCTTAACCGATTCACAAGGTCGAGTAGTAGACTTTAAAAATACGGTAATTGTGATGACTTCGAACTTAGGTTCACAAGATGTACGTGAGCTAGGTGAGGGTGCAACAGACGATGAAGTGCGTACCATTGTAATGAATGCGGTAAGTCAGCATTTCCGTCCGGAATTTATTAACCGGATTGATGAGCTTGTGATTTTCCATTCACTCAAAAAAGCACAAATTCGTGGTATTGCCGATATTCAGTTGGATCGATTACGTTCGCGTCTTGTTGATCGTGACATGAGTCTAACTGTAGATGATACCGCTTTTGATTTATTGATTGATGCTGGTTTCGATCCTGTCTATGGCGCGCGTCCATTAAAACGTGCGATTCAACAACAGATTGAAAACACATTAGCACAAAAAATCTTGTCGGGTGATTTTGTCGCAGGTGATACTATTCTAGTTAAAGGCGAAAATGGGCATTTAGTCTTCGATAAAATGAAACTCAGTTAAGCTTTTTCTGCTAAAACCGAAAAGAGAATATGGAAACATATTCTCTTTTTTTATGTTGAATCAGTTTTTATGGTTGATGTGAGTAAAGCAATTATGGCATCTGAAACTTTCTGAGTTAATGTCTTTAACTTTTGTTCTGAGTGACCAGATAAAAAATAACGATAATGATAAATATGCTGTTGGTAAGAAATGCAAATAAAAAAGGTGCCCACAGGTTTTTCTGGGGTTTCACTTCCGCCAGATTTTAATAGCCCAGTACAACTGACAATAATATCAGCTTGTTGAAATAAGCTTTGACCCAGCCTACACATTTCCTCTGTGACTTGCGGTGACTCTGCTGTGTAAGTCTTTATTAACTTTGGATCGATATTTAAAATACTAATTTTAATGCTTGGGTCGTAGCTAACTAAGCCACCTAGTAAAATATCTGCACCACTATTTTTGTGAATAGAAAACTGACTTGTTAAATAACCCGAACTCGCACTCTCAATAAAAGCAACTTTGAGCTGGCGATCTTCTAATAGTTGGCAGCACTGCTGAAGCATTATTTCACCTCGAATGGTGTTTATTTATAAATAAAATCAATTTACAGATAAATTATAAAATTACAGTAAGTGATTTAGCAGTGTCGTACAAGTCTGAGATAAAAATCTATAAAACAACTTGAATATTCACTAAATGCTTGTGTAATAGTTCAGGTTTTAAAATGATCAATGTTAATTGTCGGGAAGTCTATTTATAACATTGCGACATGTTTAAAAAATTGTTAATTTTGTTCGATATAACGAACAATAACAATTTAGGATAAATGCAATGAACAATAAACAAGGACCTGCGCTGTGTATTTTAGGTTTTATTTCGCTAATACCCATCAATGTATGGGCTGCACAGCCTCTAAGTGAAGGGGCCTTAGCAACACAAACAGGGGCAGTAAATGCAGCTTTACCTGTGATTATTGCGAAAGCTCAAGACGATGCTAAGAAACCAATGATAGAACAACAACAAGCACGTCAGGTGTTAGGGGATAATTATTTACAACAAGTTCGATGGGATGCACTTAGAACAAGTGTACTTTCACCTTATCAAGAACAAAAACAAAACCATGTTATCGATAGTAAGGAAAAGAAGAAACTAGAAATGATGGCATTACCGGAAAGAGCAGACCGATTTACCAAATATGATTTTGAATCAAGAAATGTTCATGGCGAGGTTATTATTACCGTGAAGTAATAATAACCTCTAATCTTATTAATATTGATCTAGACCAGGATGCTGAATTTTCCATGCACGGTGGATTTTCTGATTACGTTTAAAATCAGGGCCAATGGTTTCAGAAGTGATTTCTTCAACCTGAAAAATAGCTTCGATCTCTTCATCCATTTCAAAACCACGATAGTTGTTTGAGAAATAGAGCGTTCCTTCACTATTTAAACGGTTCATTGCACGTTTAATGAGTGAAACATGGTCACGTTGGACGTCGAAAGTACCATAGAACTTTTTAGAGTTTGAGAATGTCGGTGGATCGATAAAAATAAGGTCATATTGTTCGTGACCTTCTTTTAACCACTCAAAACAGTCACTCGCAAAGAACATGTGCTGTTCATCTGCGTGATCTACAGTCAGGCCATTTAAAACGAAGTTTTCTTTTGACCAGCTTAAGTAAGTATTAGATAAGTCTACACTTGTCGTACTTGCAGCACCGCCTAAAGCAGCATGTAAGCTTGCTGTAGAAGTATAACTATATAAATTCAAGAAGTGCTTACCACGAGCTTCTTGTGCGATACGTAAACGCATTTGACGGTGGTCAAGGAATAAACCTGTATCTAGATAATCTGTCAGGTTAACTAATATTTTAGCTTTACCTTCCTGAACGATAAAACGTTTTGAAGCTGTGCTTTGTTTCGTATATTGATTAGTACCTGTTTGGCGCGCACGTGTCTTAATAAAGATGGCATCGCGGTTTAAACCGGTAACAGCACGAATTGCAGCGAGTGCTAAATTAAAACGTTTTTTTGCTTTTTCAGGATCGATTGTTTTTGGTGGTGCATATTCCTGAACATGTAAGCGATCGCCGTATAAGTCAACAGCGACGTTAAAGTCAGGTAAATCTGCATCATACAAACGTAAGCAATAAACATTTTCTTTCGTTGCCCATTTTTTCAAGGCAGTCATATTTTTTTGCAAACGGTTAGCAAAATCTTGAGCTTCTTCCATTTCAATAGGTTGAGCTTGCCAAGTTGCTAAGAATGGCTGAGTTACTTTTTCAGGCTTAATTGAACCAAAGCGAATGTAAATCGGCAACTTACCATTCATTAAACGTAAGGTTTCAGGTGCTTCAAACGCTAAAACATCGGCTTGTTCAATTTGCGCTGCAATAATTGCGGCATATTGATTCGGGAAATGTTTTTGTAAAAGCGCAGATAAACCTAAGTAAAGAGAGCGGTTAGATGCTTTATCACCTAAACGTTCACCATATGGAGGGTTAGTCACAATAAATGCAGTTTTGCCTTCAGCTGAAAAATCAGGCCAGTCAGCTAAAGTCCGTTCTTCAATTTGAATTTGGCCTAACTGTTTTTCAAAGCCTGCCGCAATAATATTTTCACGAGTGGCTTTTACAGCTTCCCAGTCTGCATCGTAGGCATAAAACTTAGGTAAAGGTAATTCAAGCGCCTTTTCGTGACGTTCTGCTGCTTCAGCTTTAAGCGAAAGCCAAAGTTCACGGTCATGACCATGCCAACCATTAAAACCAAAACGGCGAACAAGGCCTGGTGCACGGTCAGTCAAAATCATTAATGCTTCAATAATAAATGTACCTGAACCGCACATCGGGTCGAGCACAATCTCTGGCTTACGTTGTTGAAGCTGAGCTTTTTGTAAAATTGCCGCAGCAAGGTTTTCTTTAATTGGCGCATCCGTCATATAACGACGGTAACCACGTTTATGTAATGAATCACCTGATAAATCTAGGCAATATGTATGCTCAGTTTTACCTGCTAAAACATATAACGTAATTTCTGGTTGTTTAGTATCAATGCTCGGACGACGACCTACAGCTTCCATAAAGGAATCTACAACACCATCTTTTGCTCTAAGCGTTGCAAATTGAGTGTTAACCTTAATTTCACGTTCTGCATGTAAGCGAATAGCGAAGGTACTTTGTGGTGCAAAAATAAGTGACCAGTCAAAACTAATCGCACCTTCATAAAGCTCTTCTGCTACATCACGCGCATCATGTGTATGTTCGAGTTCATAAGTATGAATAGGCAATAAAACACGAGAAGCAAGACGCGACCACATACAGATGCGATAAGCATGTTCAAGCGTTCCTTCAATGATTAAACGTCCTGCTTTACGTTCTGTCACTTTGGTGCCAAGCTGTTCTATTTCTTCTTGTAAGAGGGCTTCTAAACCATCAGCACAAGTAATCCAATAGTGGTTTAAACGTAAAGAGGTATTCATAAACTCGATTGACCAAAACATATAAATATTAACGATGCAAAGTTTAACTTATTTTGATGTGTAAAGGTTTTTAAATTATTGCAACCTATCATAATCCAACCAATAAACTGATTTTTAAAGATTAAAACAATTAAAGTGGTATGTATTTTGCTAACTCAGTCCTATCAATGGTTATTTAATTAACAAACATAGCCAGTTTTTAACCATTTTATTATTTTAAATTGATGGGGTAATTATAAATGAAAGACATGATGGGGAATGGTTTTATTGCTAATGCGGATGCTTTCTCAGTAGCGACACAAATATATGTACGCATGCGTAGGGTGACGGGGCGGGTAATAGATGCAATGTACGTTGTCCAAAATAAAGATTATGCAAAATATGTCATTGCGCTGGCACTAGAATCAGAGGATGACGAATTAAAACGAAGTGTTGAGCGATTGAAATCGTTGGTTGATACAATACCAGAGGAGCCTTCTCAAAAAGAAAAAATCGCTGTTGTTAAAGTCGATGAAGAGTCGGAAATTACCGCTGAGGATATTTATCGGGCACAAGTTCCGCACCATTACATTGGTGCATTAAGGTAATTGCCAATAAGGTTCTAAATTTTCTGGTCAATTTAGGGCCTTATTCTGTAAAGTTCTTCTGCGAAAAGAGCGGAATTCAGCTACACTATGCACGTTTTCGCGATTCGACCCATAGGAATCCATTATGCATATTGCAGCGTTGCATCAACCGAGCCAGGTTCAGCTCAATCAAGACGGAAATTTAAAACATTTTTTAACGATTGAGGGACTTTCAAAAGAAAACCTCACCAAGATTTTAGATACCGCACAAAGCTTTTTAGACGATAATAATAATTTAATTAACCGTCCGCTCTTAGAGGGATTGACGGTTATGAATCTCTTCTTTGAAAACTCCACACGTACCCGTACTACTTTTGAAGCAGCAGCAAAACGTTTGTCTGCCAATGTACTGAACATTGATATTGCTCGTTCAAGTACTTCAAAAGGTGAAACTCTGCGCGATACGCTCTGGAACCTTGAAGCAATGGCAGCGGATATCTTTGTTGTTCGCCATTCATCTTCGGGTGCTGCACATTTCATTGCTAAAGATGTATGTCCAAAGGTCGCGATTATTAATGCAGGGGATGGACGTCATGCTCATCCGACGCAAGCGATGCTTGATATGCTGACTATTCGCCGTGAAACTAAAAAACCATTTGAAGATTTAAGCGTTGCTATTATCGGGGACATTAAACACTCTCGCGTTGCACGTTCGGATGTGGCTGCATTACAAACTCTAGGTTGTAAAGATATTCGTGTGATTGCACCGAATACATTATTGCCAGTGGGCTTTTCGGAATATGGCGAGCACGTTCGCTTATTCAACAAGATGGATGAAGGCATTACTGGTTGTGATGTGATTATTGCTTTACGTATTCAAAACGAGCGTATTGACTCTCCAGCATTATCTTCACAGTCTGAATTCTACAGAATGTATGGCTTAAACAAAGAACGTCTTGGTTTAGCTAAACCAGACTGCATTGTGATGCATCCGGGACCAATGAATCGTGGTGTAGAAATTGATTCAAGTGTTGCTGATGGAGATCAGTCGGTTATTTTGAAACAAGTAACCAATGGCATTGCAGTTCGTATGGCCGTATTGGCGTTATCGATGCAAGGCCAACTCCAAGAGCAAGGTTTAATTGAAGCGATTACGTTGTAAGGAATGGATCACATGAGTATTGTAAAAATTGAAAATGTACGTGTGTTAGACCCAATCCAAAAAACAGACAGCGTACAAACTGTATATATTGAAAATGGCAAGTTGGTTGCTGCAGTAGAGCAAGTGGAGCAAACCATTGACGGACAGGGCAAATGGTTAATGCCAACCATGGTTGATTTGTGCGCGCGTTTGCGTGAACCGGGTCAACAACAACATGGGACATTGAAATCAGAAGGTAAGGCAGCACGTGCCAATGGTATTTTGCATGTTATTACACCACCTGATTCAAAGCCGATTGTACAAGACAACGGTGCTCTCATTCATGGCTTGATTGAAAAGGCATGGCATGATGGGGGCATTCATATGCATATCATTGGTGCTCAGACCCAAGGTTTAAATGGTAAGCAACCAGCAAACATGGCGGGCCTGAAAAAAGGTGGTTGTACTGCTGTTTCTAATGCGAATGCTGCTTTTGAAAATGACGATGTAGTTATTCGTACCTTGGAATATGCAGCGGGTCTTGGTCTAACGGTTGTGTTTTATGCTGAAGAGCCACAGATTGCTAAAGACGGATGTGCACACGAAGGCTTTATTGCATCACGTCAAGGTTTACCAATGATTCCTGCAATTGCAGAAACCGTAGCGATTGCGAAATATTTGCTTATGATTGAAGCAACTGGCGTAAAAGCCCACTTTGGTTTGTTATCTTGTGGTGCATCGGTTGAATTAATCCGCGCAGCAAAAGCAAAAGGTTTACCTGTGACTGCCGATGTAGCAATGCATCAGTTGCATTTAACTGAACACTTAACTGATGGTTTCAATTCGCTAGCACATGTTCGTCCACCATTGCGTTCTGAGCAAGATAAAGAACTTTTACGTCAAGGTTTAAAAGAAGGCGTGATTGATGCAATTTGTACGCATCATGAACCTTTAAGCAGCTCTGCAAAAATGGCACCATTTGCTGAAACTCAACCGGGCATTACTGCTTTTGATACTTATGTATCTTTAGGCATTCAACTCATTAATGAAGGCTTATTTGAACCTTTAGAGTGGGTGGAAAAAGTGACTAGCGTACCTGCGCAGGTTGCCAATATGACTATGCGTTGGAAAGATGAAGCAGGATGGGTATTAGTTGATCCTGAATTAAGCTGGACAGTAAGCAAAGACACGATTTTATCGCAAGGGAAAAATACTCCATTGTTGGGTCAAAACCTTAGAGGTAAAGTACTTCAAACTTTTGCTAACTGATAAAACGGTTATTTAAAGTAAATTTAAAATATAAACAGGTAGATCAATAAGATCTGCCTGTTTTGTAAAGACTAGATGCAAATTTGTATATAAATTATTTAAAAAACAATAAAAGATTGAACGCAGATTAGAATAAAAAACTATCAGCAAAGAGAAGTATTTGAATAATCAAAAGTTGCTGGTTACGACGTATAAAATTCGGGAGAATAACCAATGTCGATAAACCCTATAGAACTGCTTAAAGAAAAAGTATCATCAACTATATTAAATAATCAGGACGGATACCTAGGCGAAAAATCGAATGCTTTATCTAAGTTTTATCCAATTTTACTTTCATTGTTAGCTGCTAAACCTGATCTTATTGGACAATTAAAAAATAGTTTGACTCCTTCATTATCAGACCTCTTTTCTCATAATGACCAAATCAAGAATACGGTACTTACTCATTTAAGCGGTACGGCACCAAATAATGAAATCGAAAGTACACTCAATAGTGCAATTAAACCCAGCCTTAATGCAATTTCGGATGTTGCCGGAAATGATCAACAAAGTATTGTGAATTATTTACGTCAGCATGCCGAAACAATTCGTTCACATTTACCGGGATGGGCTGTTGGCCTATTAGCGCCACTAGGGCTTGGTGCAGGCTTGTCTTCTGTTACACCGTCAACAGCACCACCACTTGCCGCTGCGACTGAAAATACAGGCAAATCTCGTGGATTCTTGCCTATTATTGCACTCATTATTCTGGGTCTTATCATTGCTTGGTTATGGCGTTCTTGTCAGCATAAAGAAGCTGTGCCAGCACCTGAACCAACAGCTGCCAGTGGTGTTGAGGCTACTACCGCAGCTGCACCTGCGAGTTTAACCTTAAGCACAGATGATAAAGGTGCTGTTAGCCAGTGTCAGGCAGGTATTGGCGATCAAGGATTCTTAGCAACACTACAAACTCAAGTTAAGCAGGTTTTCTCATCAACTCAAGACTGTAACGTTGATACCAGTCAAACTTATGCGGCTGGATTTACAGATAAAGATGCACTTGCTGGCGTGCTTGGTGCCTTAAAAGGTGTGCCAAATGCATCTTTAGAATGGATAGGTGACAAAATTACTTTGAAAGCAGGTGATGCAGCAGCGTTAGCAGCATTAACCGCAAAAGTAAAAGCTCTTGTTCCTCAGACTGAAGTTGTTTCTACTGCACCAGAAACAGCTGAGCAATCTGTAAGCAATAGCTTAACTGCTTCGCAAACTGCTTTAGGCTCAATTGATCCGAATAATGTCGATGTAAATGCATTAGTAAAAGCACTTAACTTGCAAATCATTAACTTTGCGAGTGGCTCAAGCGATATTCCAGCAGACAACAAAGCTATTCTTGATCAAGCTGCAACACTTTTAAATAAAGTCAGTGGTGTGAAATTAAATGTGGGTGGTCATACCGACTCAACAGGCAACGCTGCGGCAAATAAAGCTTTATCACAACGCCGTGCTCAAGCAGTAGTCGACTATTTAACATCTAAAGGTGTAGACGGGTCTAAATTAGTTGCACAAGGTCATGGCTCTGATCAGCCTGTTGCAGAGAATACAACAGAAGAAGGACGTTTTAAAAACCGTCGTATTGAGTTTTCAGTAGCTCAATAATATTCTGATTTATGAAAAATTAGATATTTTAATTTGAAAAAAGCTTCTCATTTTGAGAAGCTTTTTTGTTGAAACAAATAGTGTTGGATTAATATGAGAATCAGTTTGGTTGGAAGTGGGCGAGTTGCCTTTCATTTAGCAAAGGTACTGTTGGCTCAAGGTCATCACATCGTACAAGTGTATGCGCGTGATTTTGAGAAAACCCAAAAGTTTGCAGAGCAGTTTCAGGCAAAAGCATGTCAGTCACTTCAACAATTCCAATCAACTGATCTTATCATTTTAGCGGTTTCAGACAGTGCAATTGCAGATATTGTAAAACAAGTTCATGAATTCTTTCCTGATACACTTATTGTCCATACTTCGGGTAGTACTGATATTGAAGTCATCAGTCAGGTACATGAAAAAGCAGGGGTATTTTATCCATTACAGACATTTAGCTTTGAAAGAGACGTCAATTGGCAAGCCACACCATTATTTGTTGAAGCGGTAACAGATGCCGATCAAAAACTACTTTTAAATTTAGCAAATAGCCTAAGCAGTCGAGTATATCAATATACCTCAAAACAACGTTTAACTTTGCATTTAGCGGCTGTATTCGCTTGTAACTTTAGTAACTATTGTTTTGATATGGCAAAGCAGGTAGTAGATAAAGAGCAGGTCGACTTTAGCTTGCTCTATCCTTTAATTATAGAAACAGCAAAAAAAGCGACTGAAAATGATCCTAAGCAAATGCAAACTGGGCCTGCTGTAAGAGGAGATCAGAATATCTTGGCAATGCATCAAGACTTATTGGCTCAAGCAGAGCGGGATGATTTAAAACAGGTCTATCAACTTTTAAGTGATGGCATCGTGAAGCGCCATCACTCGGACTAAAGCTTGCTCAAAATTAAGGTTCGCCGTTATTGCCCCATTTTAAGAAACCCGCACGTTGATTTAAACGTTCAAAATATTGGTCGACATGCTTAAGCGTTGGATGGTCAAAAGGAGTGGCCTTCCAGCGTTGTACAGACAGACCAATTGGAATATCGGCCAAGCTAAATTGTGAACCAGCAACATAGGCCTGAGTTTTTTCAAGTTGTTGATCGAGAATCTGTATATGATGATTCCAGTCATCAATACCTTGTTGTAATAAGTTTGGATCTTGATGATCTGGAGAATGTCTCAAGAGAGACATAATTGTATAAGTCCAGCTGTTATTCAGTTCGATGGCTTGCCAATCAATCCACTGATCAACAAAGAATCTTTCTTTCGCTTGAGTAGGGTAAAGGTGATGTTCTTTATCGTAAGCATTTGCCAAATAACGGATAATACTGTTGGACTGCCAAAGGACTAAATCGCCATCTAAAACAACAGGAATTTGCCCATTTGGGTTTAATTGTAAATATTCAGGTGATTGAGCGGAGCGAAAGCCTCGTCCCCAATCTTCTCTTTCATATTCAAGATTTAGTTCTTCGCACAACCATAAGACTTTGCGTACATTAATGGAGTTATCGCGCCCTAAAATTTTTAACATGTGGTGTCCTTAGTATTTTTAGTGTGGCAAGTACCAGTTTCTATAAATAGCTAGATTCGCTTAGATTGGCAATTATTAATTAGAAAGAAGAAATACTATAGATCAGATATATTTAATTTCTTTTTATATAAAAAAGAAAAGGCCTAGTTTATTACTAAGCCTTTTTTATTATTTACTTAATCTTTTTAAAGATAAAGTCATTAATTTTATGGCCTGACTCAATACCACGGCGTTCAAACTTAGTCACTGGGCGCCATTCTGGACGTGGGTAACTGTTGCCTTTACCTGCCAAGTTTTCAAGGTCTGGACGGTTGTCTAAAATATCAAGCATCCATTCAGCATACGGTTCCCAGTCTGTTGCTGCATGGAATGTACCACCAAGCTCAAGTTTCTGTTCAACCAATTGCATACGCTCATGAATAACAAAACGGCGTTTGAAATGACGTTTCTTTTGCCAAGGGTCTGGGAAGTAAAGTTGTACGCAGTTAATGCTATTGTCTGGCATTTCACGTAAAACCTGAATCGCGTCTGCATCAAGTACACGTAAGTTTTTAAGTTCTGCCATACCTGCTTCATAAAGACACTGAGCAATACCAGGTACGTGGACTTCAATACCCACATAGTTGCGTTCAGGATTGGCTTTTGCCATAAGCACTAATGAACGACCCATACCAAAACCGATTTCAACAGTTAAAGGACGTTCTGGATGTTCGAAGTGTTGACGTAAGTCACCAACAGGATATCCCAAAATTAAATCGCGATGTTGTTCTAATGCCGTGCGTTGAGACGTATTAAGGGGTGCTGAACGACGCATAAACGTCACAATTTCACGGTGTTCAGGCAAATTGTCTAAGTCTGCAATTTGCGTTTCTAACTGATCGATCGACATAACCTTGGCAATATTGAAATTCAAATGCGGTATTTTAAGTCTTCATCTGGTCAAGTCAAATGTTTCGGTGTTTTTCTTCATGTAGATGTCATGTTCAATATTTAATCTAAGAATCTATATAAATTTCAAATGAACATATTTACTCATGAAAACTTTTCAATTACGCACACTTTCAGTGCTATTAGGGGCACTGGGTGCTTTTACATATAGTCCTTGGGCACAAGCACAACTCATGTTTAGTCAATATGTTGACGGCAGTAGTAACCGCAAAGGTTTGGAAATTTATAATCCAGATGGCGCTTCAGTTAACTTAGCCGACTATGAGATTCAACAATTTAATAATGGTGGTACAGCAAAAACAGCGGCTTTCCGTTTACAAGGGTCATTAACCAGTAAGCAGAAGTTTTTAGTAGGTCGTTCTGAGTTACAGGCTGAACTTGGTAGTAAAGTAAATCAGGTCGCTGCATTATCTTTTAACGGTGATGATGCCGTTGTACTTGTTTATAAAGGCACACCTGTAGACCGTTTTGGGCGTATTGGTGAGCGACCAGAAGCAGGATGGGGAACAGCCGTTTCAAGCTTGGGAAATAGTTTTAAGCGTATTGAAACTGAGAACCCAGCTTTAAGTATTGATGCAACTGCAGCATTTGATTTGGACCGTTCATGGTCAGCTTGGACAAATCGAAATGACTTTTCAAATTTATCGGGTTCTACAACACAGCCACCTGTTGAAACGGTGAGTTGTTCAAGCTCGGATACACCAATTGCTGATTTAGCAACCGCAGCACAAAACCAGAGCTATACCGTACGTGGGGTAATTACTGCCGACTATCGCTATGCCAATGGTTTCTCTGGTTTTTATGTTCAAACACCTGACACCAAAGCACGTGCGAATGTCAGTAATGCTATTTTTGTTTATGTTCCAAATAGCAGCGTTGTAAAAGGTGGTCAAGTTGGCGATGAAGTTATTTTGCGTGGTCGTTTAACGACTTATCAAAATCAGCTACAGATCGATCAATTACAACAAGATATTCAAACTTGTAATAGCAATATGGTAAATCAGGTTCAGCCGATTAGCCTCGAACTTCCGTTTACTAGTTTAACAGGTGGTTCAACCCATTCTCCGCAGCGTTATCAAGGTATGTTGGTTAAATTACCTCAGACTTTAACGGTAAGTGAAAACTATAACTATGGTCGCTATGGTGAATTATCTCTAAGCTTAGGGCGTTTATATATTCCGACTAATTTATATCCGGCGTTATCTCCTGAAGCTAAAGCCCTTGCTCAGAAAAATTTATTGTCGAAAATTATTTTTGATGACGGCTATAACAATCAAAACCGTACTCCGTGGTTACCGACAAATTTTAGCGCTGCCAATACGCTACGTTCGGGTTATCAACTTAAAAATGCTGAAGGTATTTTAGAATACCGTTTTAATGGTTGGCGTGTGCAACCAGTGCTTGGACGCAATCAACCTGAAGTAATTACTCAAACAAACCCGCGTCAAAATGTCATTACCAAAAATGCTAATCACATTCGTGTAGCTTCATTTAACGTTTTGAACTATGACAATGGCGCAACGGGTTTCCCAACGGAGCGCGGTGCAACGACACAAGCTGAGTTTGATAAACAGCATCGTAAAATTGTGAGTGCATTAAAAGCGATTGATGCCGATGTTTATGGTTTAATGGAAATTGCGAACAATGGTTATGGGCCTAACAGTGCAATTGCTCATTTAACGAGTGCTTTAGGTAGCGATTGGAAATACGTCGTTCCTGGAAATCTAGACCGTTTAGGTGGTGATGCAATCGCAGTTGCTATTATTTATAACAGCAAGCGTGTTAAACCTTTAAATAAACCTGTCGTGCTTGATTTAGGCGACAAGAACCGAACAACATTGGCGCAAAGTTTCCAAGCCGTTCGTGGTAATAAAACCTTTACCGTTATTCCAAATCACTTGAAATCGAAAAGCTGTAGTGGGGTGGATGCTAGCTCTACTGATGCAGACCAAAAAGATGGTCAAGGTTGTTGGAACCCGACTCGCGTGAAAGCAGTAGATCAAATCGTGCAATGGTTAGCGAAAAATCCGACCCAAGTGCCTAAGCAAAATGCTTTACTTGTAGGGGATATGAACAGTTATGCAAAGGAAGAACCTATTTTGTCATTTGAAAAAGCAAACTACAAAGTTTTGCTGAATGACGCTAAGGTAGGACAGGGTGCAGAGGCATATAGCTATGTATTTGGTGTTGCGAGTGATGCCAATGGAAATGGTGGAGCGGGTAATTTAGACCATGCAATTGCTGATGCAGCTCTATATCCAAAAGTAGTGAGAACCTTTGCATGGCATATCAATGCAGATGAGCCAACCGTTTTAGACTACAACGAAGAATATAAAACGGATGAGCAAAAGGCCTTGTTCTATGCTGAAGATGCTTATCGCTCTTCGGATCATGATCCGGTAATTGTTGATCTGGATTTAAATGGTAAAGATTCAAGCCAGCCTGATGATGATAAGAAAAACGGTATTTTTGATTTCTTAACTGAATTAATGAATTGGATTAGCCAGCTTTTTAAACGTAATTAATAGAAAAATTGCGTGACGTAAATGTGTTTTATCATATTTTAAACAATCGTCACGCAAGACAACTTGCAAGGAATAAATTTTTCAAGAATATTAGATGGTGTAAGTATTTTATAAGTTTACGCTTTTTTACAATTAAAGAATTGTGCAAACCTTGCAGGTTTTCTAGAAGCAATTTAAAACGTTAATATGAGATAACAAGGATCAGATATGAAATTATATTATTCGCCAGGCGCATGTTCTTTAGCTGCACATATTATTTTAAATGAAATTAATGTTGATTTTGACTTAGAACGAGTAAATTTAAAAACACATAAAACAGAAAAAGGTGCAGATTATTACGAGATTAATCCAAAAGGATATGTACCAGCTTTAGAAATTAACCCTGGTTTAATGTTAACTGAGAACGTTGCGATTTTACCTTTCCTTGCTCAGCACGATCCTAAGCAGGATTTAATTCCTCCATCGGGTATGGGCCGTGCGAAAGTATTGGAATGGTTGGGTTATTTGAACTCTGAATTGCATGATGCTTATGCAGTTTTCTTTGGGGCACCTTTAACGAGCGATGAAAAAACCAAAGCTTATGCTGAAATCAACCGTCTTTTAAAATATATCGATAACTATTTGTCTGAATCTGATTACGATTATTTGGTAAATGATAATTTTGGTCCAGCAGATGCTTATCTATTTGTTTTAACAAATTGGTCAAACTCAATTGAGCACGACTTAACACCGTATAAGCACATTATTGCATTACGTAATAAAGTTGCAGAGCGTCAATCTGTACAAATTGCGATGCGTGACGAAGGCTTAATTTCATAAAAGATTTTAAGAGCCAAAAAAAGCCCCTAATCAATAGGGGCTTTTTTATACTAAAGACGATTAGTGTTGAGCGTCTTTTTTCACTTCAGCAGCGGTATTTTCAACAGCTTGAGCTGTATCAGCAGTCGCTTTACGTGCAGTCGCTTCTGTTTCAGCTGCAGCTTTAGCAGTCGCATCAGCAGCGTGATCGGTTGCAGCATCGATCTTCTCAGCAGCATTATCAGTTGCAGTTGCAATATCGTCAGCAGCTTTATCACCAGCAGATTTGATATCAGCACTTGCTTGTTGAGCAGCATTTTCTAAGTGTTCACCTGTAGTCGCGCCAGTTTCTGGAGCTTTATCTTTATTACAACCAACAAGGGCAACAGTCGCAGCAAGACCTAAAGCAACAAGTAATTTATTCATTGTGTTTTTCCTTCTAATTCATGGCATCCAAATATGGATGTCTAAAATATAAACATAAAGTAAATGATTAATAAAGATCGAAAATTGTTAAAAAGTTGTAACTCTAGTATTAAAAAAGCCTAGCATTTTGTAATGCTAGGCTTGAAATAAATAATAATAATTTTGACCGATTTTACTGCCCAGAACGGATGATGTAATCAAACGCAGAGAGTGATGCTTTAGCGCCTTCACCTGTAGCAATAATGATTTGCTTGTAAGGTACAGTGGTACAGTCACCGGCAGCAAATACACCTCGCACATTGGTTTCGTTGCGGTCATTCACAATGATCTCGCCACGGTTGGTTAATTCAACTTCACTGTCTTTCAAGAAGTCAGTGTTTGGCAATAAACCAATCTGTACAAAGATCCCTGCAAGCTCGACCACATGCTCTTCATCAGTCGCACGGTCTTTATATTTAAGACCAGTCACTTGTGAACCATCGCCTAACACTTCTGTACTTAAGGCATTCATAATCACCGTGGTGTTTGGCAAGCTATGCAATTTGTTTTGCAACACTTGGTCAGCACGAAGCTTGGTGTCAAACTCAACCAGAGTTACATGCTCAACAATCCCTGCAAGGTCAATTGCTGCCTCAACACCTGAGTTACCACCACCAATCACAGCAACACGTTTACCTTTGAACAACGGACCATCACAGTGTGGGCAGTAGGCAACACCACGGGTACGGTATTCTTGCTCACCCGGTACATTCATTTCTCTCCAACGTGCACCTGTAGAAAGGATTACAGTTTTCGATTCAAGTTTTGCACCGTTTTCAAGTTCAACTTCAACCAGACCATTTGCAGTCTGGTTTGCCCCTGTGATTTTGCTGACACGTTGCAGGTTCATGATATCGACATCATATTCACGAACATGGGCTTCCATCTCGGCAGCAAACTTAGGACCTTGCGTCTTTTGCACAGAAGTGAAGTTTTCAATGTCCATGGTGTCCATCACTTGACCACCGAAGCGTTCAGCCACGATACCAGTGTTAATGCCTTTACGTGCAGCATAGATCGCAGCCGTTGCACCCGCAGGACCGCCACCAATCACCAATACATCAAAAGCATCTTTAGCATTGAGTGCTGCCGCATCTTTTTCAGCTGAGTTGGTATCAAGTTTTGCCACAATCTCTTCAAGGGTCATACGACCTTGACCAATGTGCTCGTTGTCTTGGAATACCATCGGTACAGCCATGATTTTGCGTTGCTCAACTTCGTCTTGGAAGAATGAACCGTCAATCATGGTTGCTGTGGTGTTCGGGTTATAAATGGCAATCAGGTTAAGCGCCTGTACCACGTCCGGACAGTTATGACAGCTAAGCGATACGAATACATCAAAGTTGGTTTTGAGATTTAAACCTTTAATCTGGTTAAGTACTTCATCCGACACTTTAGGTGCATAGCCAGAGACCTGTAAAAGCGCCAAGATCAAAGACGTAAACTCATGACCCATTGGTAAGCCTGCGAAGAATACACGAGGCTGTTCACCTACTTTAGCGACACCAAAGCTTGGACGACGTGTATTGTTTCCGTCAAAACGGGCAGTGACTTGGTCAGATAGTTCAGCAATTTCTGTCACTAACTCTTTAATTTGAGCCGCTTTATCTGATTCATCTAAAGCAGCAACTAATTCGATTGGACTTTCTAGACGTTCTAAGTAAGCTTTTAATTGAGTTTTAATGTTTTGATCTAACATCTGTTTTTACTCCAATGCATCCAAATTCTTTCAATAGATGCATAGTACGTGAAAACA
>NZ_JEXG01000054.1:0-17706 GCF_000581275.1 Acinetobacter sp. 809848 | reverse complement strand
GGTAAGTTTGAGGTGAAGGCTGGGCAGCATTTGTTTATGGGAGGCGGGAGTGTGAATGCTAATGTTCCTGCATTGCCTGTATTAGGAGAAATTAATAAATATAACTTGAGATATTTATTGCAAGATAAAGATGGCAATAACTTTGCTAATCATAAATATATCGCTTTCTTACCTAATGGAGATATTGTAGAAGGCCGTACGGATGATAAGGGATATACAGATCTATTTAAATCCTACCAACCAGAAGAGATATCACTTCATTTATTTAAAGATGAAAAAATTGATATAGAGTAAAAATAATAATGGCAAAGTATTACCCTTATGTTGTTTTGGAAACAAATGTAAAAACTAGCTTATTGAAATATAGGCTGTATGTTTACAATACCGTAACAAATAAAGCAGAAACTTCGATACTTTTTACAAGTAAGGAATTCAAAAAAGTAGGAAATAATCTTTATCAAACAAGATCTGCTGAGATAGATGATAATAAATTAGGTATCGAAAGTATAAGAGATTGTGTAATTATTCTTGACTTATATCGATTAAGTATAAGTGGAAAAGAAGCTTTAGTATTAAGTAATTATATTGTGCCAGATAAGATCGAATCTTATACTTCTGCAAATTTTAGTCAGAATACTAATATAAGTAAGGTACAGTATAATGAAGCTAATTATGTGACTAAAGTTATCAAAGATAATAATTCGAAAAACACATTCCAGCTCAATTTGAGTAGAGAAAGAATTTTTCAATGTATAGATCCTGGCTGTAAGCCTGGCGAGGCTAAGGATCCGTTTTCAAAGATACAGATTGAAGCAGGTTTACAGGCCCGTTTAAATGAGCCACTACCTGATCAATCTTATGCTTCTTTATGTGGTCCTGCTGCATATTTTTTCTGCCTTATTAATTTAAGCCCTACTAAATATAAACTGGCAGTAAAACAACTTTGGGAGAAGGGGCTTACAAAAATTGGTAATTTAGAGATTAAGCCATCTTTAAGTGGATGTCGGCGTGTAAAGAATTTTTATGATGGTGAATTACCTAAAATTCCACCAATTGATTGGATAACTTTAGCTAGCTTAAGAGAATCTGAGAATAAAGCATTCCAATTAAAAGATCCTAGTCAAGAAGTTGCAGGTATCACCGCTTGGTGGGAAATGGAAAGTTGGTTTAAAAGTTCAGGGTTTAAAATTCTAAAGACTTTTCCATTTTATATAACTGGCTATAATCCTACTTTAATTGGTGAGATTAATAAGTATGCTGGTCCAGATTATTATATAGTTACTTTGATATCCGCAAGCTTATTAAATAGTGGTTCAAGTTCAGGAACGCAAAGTCTACCAGACCACTGGATTGTTTGGACAGATAAGTTAAAACAACCTAATGGAAAAGCTATAACTTCTTCAACGGACCCCTATAAAACTGATGTAAAACTCAAAGCATTCTCATGGGGAGTAAACACTCAAGTGATTAAGTCAAAATTATCATTGTATAATTTTGAAAAAAAAGTTTTTTTTGCCATGATTATTAAAAAGGAAATTTTTTAATGAATAAGTCTTTTATATTTTTATTTCTTACTATTGTGCTTTCTGGGTGTGGTAAGAAGGATTATCCAGTTGAACCCAATCAAATCCCTGCAGGTACAGTGGGTAAGTTATATAATCAAAAAATAGATGTAAGTGGAGGTGTAGTTATACCTTATACTGTACAAATAACTACAGATTTTAAAGAGGATATGGGAGTTGTTGTTAAACCAATAAATCAAGATGTTTCTGATGCATATAATCATTTAGTTATTTATGGGGTTCCAAAATATAGTGGTGATTTTAAAATTAAAATCTCTGGTGGAATATATGGTAGTGGTGATGGAAAATTTACAAAGGAATATACTTACAAGGTTAATTCTAAATAAAATATTTCAAAGATTTATAAATAATTTATGAGAAATTTTTTAATTATTTTATCCATTTTATTGTCAAGTTGTAATCCTTTAGCCAAAAATGAGAAAGAAAATTTTAAAGATATGGCCCTTAAGAATTTAACTTATTCTCATATGGATGGTATGAGTGGTGATATTTTTAAATTTAATTTAGAAACAACTGATGATTTAAAGAATTTTTATCAAAACGGGAATTATAAATATTCACATTTTAAGTGCGATAATATTAAAAATTATCTTATTGTAGGTGCTATCTCAGTTGAAGGAGAAAAGTTAAAGAATGGAAAATATACTTTGTCTGGATACTTCAAAGTTTGCGAAGATGAATCAATGAATGTATGTATCGCTAAGAACCAATTAGAAAAATTATTAACTAGCAATATGTCTTGTAGAGTAGTCTTTGGTGGCTTATTACAAAGCAGTAAAGTTGTGGTAGATAGTATTTTGGTATCAAAAGAAGCTATAAGAAAATCCAATTTTCAATAGAGTTTGGAATGAAAAAATTTCTTTATCTATTAGGACTAATTTTTTTAACTGGATGTAGTGAAAAAATCTCAAATTTCACAATAGATCATATTATGAAAAGCAATGAAAAATTAAATTTTGCTATGAAAATTGAAGGTAAGGAAGTTTTAAATAAAATAAAAAAATCATCATCAAAAAAGTTTATTTGTGAAAGTATGATTGATTCTCAGCAAACATTAGATGTGGATATCGATAGATTTGAGAATAACCAAATTGATGTATCTGTAGAATTTTGTTCAAATAATGATAATGGAAGCTGTGAGCCTATACATATAAGTTCAGTTAAAAAAATTAATTTAGAATGCCAAGCGGTTTTCTCTGCAATGATTGGTAATATCTCTAAATCAGAAAAATTTCCAATTGTATGGGAAGAACAATAATTTGATTAAGACTATAAAATTTTTCTGGATAGTTTGCGTAATTCCCTTTTTACTTACGGGCGGATGTCAGGATAAATATACGGTTGAACCTGAAAGTCTTCCAGTTGCTTACGTAGGGCAAACATATACCCAACAATTAAAAATTACAGGTGGAAAAGTCTCTGAACAACATTTTGAATTAACTTCTAATATTCCGGAAAATCAGGGAGTTAAAATTACTCCCGTAGATGATATAGATGGATACAATCACATAAAAATAGAAGGTATTCCTAAATATAAAGGAAAATACAAAATTGTAATTAATACATATTTTTATGGGCGAGGCGATGATAAGCTAACTAAAACCTATGAATTTGTAGTTAAATAATAAAAGATCTTTTTAATAAGAAGAGGATATGAAAAAGAATTTATTAATTACCGTACTAATTTCAATTTTCATCATACAGTCCTTATTAAATTATTACTTCTGGAACCGCACAAAAACACCCGAAATTCATGTTTTAGAAAAACCTTTAAAGATATATTCGTTTGAAGGTAAATATTCGAAAAATAGCACTTTGCCAGAATATTATATTTTACCAGAAGGTACTGTTTTATATGATGATAGTGACTCTTTGAACAGAAGGGTTATGGTTTATTTCAATTTACAAGGTGTAGATTTTAAATTCGAAGAACAAGACCCAGATATCTTAAAACAACCTAGTGAAGTCAGTGGTATAAGGTCGAAGGACTTGCCTGATTTACTAAAAGAAATTCCTCTGACTAAAAAAGATATTTATTTAATTATTAAACATGATGAACGTATAAAAGACTCTGTGCGTTCAATTTTATTCAAAGAATACACAATTGATCCTTCAGAGTATGAAAAATAATTAAATATTTCTGGGGCATAGAAACATAAAATTAAAAAAGTTCAGAGAAGCGTAATTTATTACGCTTCTTCTGTCATAAGAAATAATTTTAAGCAGCTTGAATGGCTTCACCACAAAGAGAGACAGTTTCTTGTTTATGCTGGTGTAAGTACCAGAACTGCTCCGCAATGGTTTCTG
The DNA here is from genome assembly GCF_000581275.1 of Acinetobacter sp. 809848. Classification (NCBI taxonomy): domain Bacteria; kingdom Pseudomonadati; phylum Pseudomonadota; class Gammaproteobacteria; order Moraxellales; family Moraxellaceae; genus Acinetobacter; species Acinetobacter sp. 809848. The sequence continues at coordinate 13,816 of NZ_JEXG01000054.1, read as the reverse complement.
GATGTACCGTGTAGGTCTTATCTTGTGCTCCAGAAGTCCCATCAACGAAACCATTCACAATTACTTGGCTCACGTAAACATTTGAGTCCGCTAGACTATGAGCAAGTAAGTTGGTGGTTTTATATTGAGCGGCAGCGGTAGTTGCTAAGGATGAGTACTCTTTAGCAACTAAATCGATACCCACTGCATCGAAAGCGAAAATTCCATTTGTCGATAAAATACTACCGTGGTTCTTCTCTAAATCGCCTAAGCAAGCTTGCACCGTCGCAATATAGCTCGAAACACGAATATGAAAGCTTTTAGTAAGCTCTAGTGGAGGGGTTTTTAAGATATTGCCTTCAATATCATGGAAAGCATTCCAATGAATATTTTTAATCTCTCCTAATCGGTCTTTAATACGATTAATAAGATTTGGTATATCTTCAAGAACCGCTAAATCACATGTAAAAGCGTAAGCTTCAATACCTTGTGCTTTAAGTTCTAAAATGGCCTTTTCAAGTTTTTGGGTGTTTCGTGCCACTAAACCGATTTTATAGCCTTCTTTACCAAATTTATGTGCTACGGCTTGGGAAATACCCGTTCCATAACCAAAAATTATAATATTGTTGTTCATTATAAAGTTCCAAAAAACCAATCATTTGGTTAGAAATAATTTATAATATGTTTTTATAATGTATTCAAGCGCAAAAGTTATCTCTAAGAATAGTACTCAAAGAATAAAAATGCTTAAAAGTGGGGATTAGGGAGTCAGCTTTACATGAGTTATTCGGCTAACCATAGGCTGTTGAACGAACTTCCAATTTGGCTTACAAATTTTTTGCTTGGTAAAATAAACCGAAAAACACAAATAAAGTGGAATTTAAATTTAACTAATTATGTGTAAATGGGAATAAATTCTTTTAAATTGGCTTAATGTTGTAAAAATTCCCAAAAATAATAAAAATTCGCTTTTCTTAGAAAAACAATCCCGCAGGGTGCTGGCTAAACTATATCTCAAGGGTGTGATAGGGATCGAAAAGAGTAGCATGCACCAAAACGTATAACGTTAGTGTGTACTCACCCAAAAGGTCTCGATTCGGCTTAGGACGCTATAGATCAAAAGTTTATAGGCACAAGGTTATAACTTACAAAGTTATGATTGTTGAAGTAAACCATAGATGTTTTCCCTTGACACCCTAAAAAATTCTCTATAATAAAAACGATACTTTACAAGAATATAATTTATGAATAAGCCTTATCTTTCTGCTTTCCCTGCCGATAGTCAAATCTCATCTCAATTGAACAATGCCTACTTCCACGACTCGTGGAGCATTGTGCTTGGTCAGCCCGACCTAAATGTATTTCAGCAACTTATTAAGCTATTCCAGCACACTCCGCAGTGGGTAGAGTGGAGCATGAATATGCGTAATAAAATTACTTCAAAGATTGGGCTTAAAGATTTAGGAAGTTTTCAGCAAATTGATTCAAATAAAAAAGAAAGTGAATATGTGGCAGGCGACCGAATTGGAATTTTTACCTTGTTGCAGCGTACCGAAAATGAATTAGTGATTGGAGACGATGACAAGCACTTAAATGTGACTTTATCTATTTATAAAAATGAAGATACTCAAGTGCTTACCGTAACTACAATAGTGCATATTAAAAATTGGCTTGGGCGATTGTATATGCTACCTGTAATTCCTGCCCATCGAAAAATCGTACCAGCGACTTTACAGATTTTAGGTTAGATTACTATTTTTATTTACGATGTGATCAGCCAAAATTGTTTATATAATAATCTTAATATCATAATAAAGAGCTGAATAATATGGAGAATAAAAATCAGTGTCGGCAGTGCGCCGTTTGTGGGAAAAATTTTCCTTTAAAAGATCTAGTGTCTGGTGAAGTCATTCGTAATGTGATTAGTGATGAAATTTTAAAAGACTATCCAGATTGGAATTACTCAAGCTTTATTTGTCGAGCCGATCTGGCAGATTATCGAATTAAGTACGTTCAATCAATTTTACGTTCCGAAAAGGGCGAACTCTCTAATTTAGAAAATGAAGTGATTGGCAGTATGCAACGCCATGAGCTAATTAGCCGAAATACCGAATCCGACTTTGATCAAAAATGGACGTTTGGGGAAAAACTGGCAGATAAAATCGCAACATTTGGTGGTAGCTGGGCTTTTCTCATTTGCTTTGCTCTATTTTTGACAGGCTGGATTATTCTAAATACGGTCGTAATGGTAGTCCGTCCCGTCGACCCTTATCCCTTTATTTTGCTGAATTTAGTATTGTCATGTTTAGCTGCAATTCAAGCACCTATTATTATGATGAGCCAAAATCGCCAAGAAGCAAAAGACCGCTTACGTTCTCAACATGATTATCAAATTAATTTAAAAGCCGAGCTTGAGATTCGCCATTTGCATGAAAAAATGGACCATCTTTTATCGCATCAGTGGGAAAGACTTGCGCATATTCAAGAAATTCAGCTCGATCTTTTGGCTGAAATGAATAAAAAACGATAAAGATTTTCTGAGTTTCACGTGGAACATGAGTAAAGCGTTATAGATTATTTTGCGGTAGGTCTGAAATTTCTTTATGATTTGCCGCCATGCTCCATTGCTGTTTCTACGACCATGCCTTTAAATGACAACTTTGTTTACGCTCCGCCACAAGATCCGCTTTCAATTTTATTTGAAGACGATGATTTGGTTGTGGTTGATAAACCTGCGGGTTTGTTGTCGGTAATGGGACGGTTACCTGAACATCATGACAGCGCTTATTTACGGGTGCTGGAAAAGTTCCCTTTAGCTAAGGTCACACATCGTTTAGATATGGCAACATCAGGCTTACTTATGTTTGCCAAACACCGTGATGCAGAAGTTGCGGTAAGTAAAATGTTTCAGGCCAGAACAGTCAAAAAACATTATATTGCTTTGGTGCAAGGCCAAGTCGCACAAGAGGGCAGCGTTGAAGTTCCTCTCATTACTGACTGGGAAAATCGCCCAAGACAAATTGTACATTTTGAATTAGGCAAACATGCTAAAACCTTGTTTCAACCACTCATCTATGATGAAAAGAACAATCAAAGTCGCGTATTACTTGAACCAGTAACAGGACGCTCGCATCAGTTACGTGTCCACATGATGCATATAGGACATCCGATTATGGGGGACAAGTTATATCATCCTGAACCTAAATGTTTTCACTTAAACCGCATGGCCTTACATGCCGCATATTTGGCTTTCCAACATCCATTGAAAGGAACAGATGTGGTCATTCAATCCCAAGTGCCTTTTTAAAATTTATATAATTAAAAGAATTAATTTGATGCAATTGGGAACTGAATATATACCCAAACTGCAATAAAAGTCGGGTATTCTTGATGTCGAATAATATTAATACTGCGACAACAACAAGGATCATTTTATGACTCGTGACTACGAACAATTTCCAGATGACGATAACGGCAACGTACTTTGGCAAATGGCTGAAGATGGGGATGATTTAACCGAGCTGCATGAAATTGAATTTTCAATTGCTTTTCAAGATCAGAAAAATGCAGAGCAATGTGCACTCTATTTGCTTTACCAAGAACAAAAAGTTTCACTTTTTCAAGATGACTCTGTTGAGCCAAATGAGTGGGTGATTACCATCTTCGTTAACATGGAACCTGAGTATTCAGACATTGTTGACTTGGAACAATGGTTTGCCAGCATCGCTGAGAAATTTCAGGGCGAATATGATGGATGGGGCTGTATGGCCTATGTCTTTGAGGAAGACGAAGAAGATGACCTGTTGCAGTAAGGTCTAAAATAAAGAGTAGGAGATAATCATGAACTTATCTCAAAAACAAATTGCAGTACGGTTTTTAGAGCTTGCCGCAGCTGGTGAAGTTGATGAAGCTTACAGCAATTATACTGCGCCGAACTTCAAGCATCACAACCCTTATTTTGCAGGTGATGCGACTTCTTTGAAGGAAGGGATGCGTGAAAGTGCAATTGAAACTCCCAACAAAGTCTTTGATGTTCAACATGTCATTGAAGAAGGTGATTTGGTTGCTGTGCATTCAAAACTTGAAATGCAAATGAACGGCTTAACCACCTTGGCTGTGGTTCATATTTGTCGTTTTGAAAAGGGCAAAATTGCTGAGTTTTGGGATATTGGGCAAGTACAGCCCGACCCGCTCGTCAATGAAAATGGTATGTTCTAATAAAAAAGCCCGAAATAATTCGGGCTTTTTATTTATGTATCAATTAAAACTTCCATTGTGCTGAGATTGAAGCATTTAGTGGTTCACCTGGTTGAACCCATAAATCGCTATAGCTTGACACATAGTAAGTTTTGTCAAACAGGTTGTTCACATTCAGCTGATAACGTAAGCGGTCTGATGGAGCATAGTAACCATTTAAATTGACCAGCGTATAACTTGGTAAATTAAAGCCATTGTCTAGGTTATGCCCGCTGCGTTCACCGACATAGGTGAGGTTAGCTCCTACACCTGCTTTTCTCGGACCGTCTTGTAGAAACTCATAATTAGTACTTACAGCACCTTGGTGTTTTGGAACATTGCTCAGACGTGCACCTTTTGCCAAGTCTTGGTCTTTTTCAATTTGAGCATCGGTATAACTATAGTTGGCATTGACGAACCAGCGGTCATTGATTTGACTATTTAAGTCAAGCTCAATCCCTTTACTACTCACTTCACCTGCTGCGGTTTGAAAATTACTGTCGATTGGATCGGTTGTCAGTACATTCTGCTTTTTCATTTTAAACAAAGCGAGACTCAGCACACTTTGATCATTTATTTTATATTTGGTGCCGACCTCATAACTTTCGCCTTTTTCAGGGGCAAAAGTCTGACCATTTCGATTCATACCACTATTCATGGCAAATGAGCGGCCATAATTGCTATAAAACGCCCATTGGTCAGAGGCTTTAAAATTTACTCCGAAACGTGGACTATTCTGGTGAAGCGTTTGGTTGCTTTCAGTCTGAGTCAAATGATTTTTAAAGTCTTGTTCGACCTGATCAAAACGATTGCCGAATAGCACGCTCCACTGATCATTGAAAAAGATCTGGTCTTGTACATTCAGTGCAAAGTAACGCTGCTGTTCTTTGGTGTTGGTAAACGGAGTGAGGTTCGGTAAATATTTGCCGTATTCAGGTTGGTAAATATCAATTGTGTTTGGCATACCAGCACTGTGATTACGACGAAGCTGGTTTTGCTTATAGTCAAGTTGACCAAGCTCGGTTGAAAGTAAAATTTCATGACGAGCCCAAGACGTATCAAGCTTGCCAAGTAACTCTGTCTGAGCTAGGACATCTTCACTTGTATAGTCACGATAGCGACGTTGACGTTCTAAAGTACGTCCATCGGCTTGCATACGCCGAGGTTCGGTTGCAAAACCGACCATTTTGGCGTCTTTATAGCTGACCGCACTGTTTAGTTTCCAGTCAGGATTAAACTCGTGACTCAGACGTAATTGGTAAAAGTAATCTTTTATTTTTAAATCGCTGTCGTCAGGTTCACCTGTAAATGTTTTCGGATCCATCACAAATTGGTGATTGACTGTGCTGACCCCACGGTCAAAGGTTCCTTTATGCTCAGTAAATTCGCTGTCAAAGTCGAGTTGCGTCTGGTCTGAAATTTTCCATGTGAGCTGTGGTGAAAAGAACCAGCGTTCACTGCTGACATGATCACGGAAGCTTTGATTATCTTCATGAGCCACTGCTACACGATAGGCCAGTTCATCATTTATAGGCGCGGTATGTTCCAGACTAATTCGGTATTGTTCTTGGGTATTAGCGCGTAAGTTAACTTCACTTTCACTTTCCCATTGTGGTTTTTTACTATTGAGGTTAAGTAAACCTCCTGTTTCGCCGCGGCCATATAGCGCCGCCATTGGACCTTTTAAAAACTCTAAAGATTCAATATTTACGACATCTTTTGGAGCACTAATCCCTCGGTTGACACTCAAGCCGTTGCGGATCATTGAGGCACCTAAATTGGGATCGGTACTAAAACCGCGGAAAGAGTAATTATCCCAAAAACCACCACCGAAACTATTTTGATGAAAAACCCCACTCACCAAGCTTAATGCGTCATCAATTCGTTGAACGTCTTGTTGTTCCATTATTTGTTTAGAAAGATAAGCACGGTTAAAAGGGACATCTAAAACATCGTGAGTAAATTTAGTTGCCGAGCTATTTTGGCTCACATCTTCTCGGGTGCTTTCGGCCTGAATGCGTATGGTCTCAAGTACCGTTGATGTTTCCTCTCCCCAAGTGAGGGTCGATATAAATGATAGACCTAACGAAGACAACAATCCTAATTTGTGTCGCATAAATAATCAGCCATAAAAAGACAAAAGGAATTAAATGTAATAGTATAACGTTACATTATTTTGTTGATTACCGCTATGTCTATAGAAAAAAATATTGAACGTTTACAGTCGATTGATGCTTTACGCGGTCTGGTCATCATTATTATGTTGCTCGACCATGTAAGAGAAACTTTCTATCTGCATAAGCAGGTCATAGATCCAATGGATGTGACCGCGACTGAACCCGCCTTATTTGGTAGTCGGTTATTGGCACATATTTGTGCTCCGGTTTTTGTACTTTTAACCGGTATTTCTGCATTTTTATTTCAATCAAAAAAACAAGACTTACAGCAAACTCGAGCTTTTTTATTAAAACGAGGCTTATTTTTGATTGGGCTTGAGCTCACGCTGGTGAACTTTGCTTGGACAGCAACTTTTCCACCTGAAGTCATTTATTTACAGGTAATTTGGGCGATTGGTATTAGCATGGTGGTTTTGGCTTGCTGTGTAAGCTTGCCTTTGCCTGTTCTTGCGGGCGTAGGTTTAGTGATTATTTTTGGGCACAACTTATTAGATTCTGTGCACTTCTCACAAGGCGTCCTACAAAATATATGGTTTGTTTTACATGACCGTGGCTGGCTTGAGTTTGCAGGCATTAAGCTTCGCACAAGCTATCCGGTTTTACCTTGGATTGGCGTGATTTTATTGGGCTATGCGCTAGGTCAGTTCTTTAGTTCAAAATATACAGCAAAGCAAAGAGGCCGCGCTTTACTTAGCCTTGGTTTAGTAAGTATTGGATTGTTTGTTTTACTGCGTTTTATCAATGTCTATGGCGACCAGCCGTGGCAACATTTTGAGTCATTCCAACTGAGTCTCATGAGCTTTTTTAACCTCACTAAGTATCCACCGTCTTTATTATTTATTTTGCTGAATGTTGGAATTGGCTTGATTGTGCTGGTGGCTTTTGAGCGTATGCAGCAATATTCATTCCTAAAACCCTTGGTGGTGTTTGGCTCGGTGCCTATGTTCTTTTACTTACTGCATTTATATGTGTTGAAACTCATGTATGTGTTTGCACTCAGTGTGTGGGGAGCTAACTACGGAAAGTATTTGTCGGTCAATCATGTGTGGATGCTGTGGTTAATCACGATTGTGTTGTCTTTTGCGCTCTATCCAGCAGTTAAGTGGTTCTCGAAGTTCAAACATCAAAATAAACATATTTCGATTTTAAAATATTTCTAATGTTCTAAACTTGAGTAAAGCGAGTTCAATGGAGCTTCGCTTTACTTGCTTACATCGAGATATAGAGTTTCTTTGACTTCTTCCATAACCACATAACTGTGTGACGATGCCGAAGCAGGGAGTTTCTTTAGCAGATCCCCTAATAAGCGGCGATATGCACTCATTTCTTTTAAACGCGCTTTTACGAGGTAGTCAAATTCGCCTGAAATAAGGTGACATTCAAGCACTTCAGGAATTTCGACTAAGTCTCTGGCTACCTGATCAAACACATCGCCAGATTTGGCAGATAACTTAATTTCTAAAAAGACCAGCAGGTTACGGTCCACAAAGGCTGGGTTTAGCCGTGCGTAATAACCCATGATAATGCCATCGCGTTCAAGGCGTTTTACACGCTCCGAACAGGGGGTAGTCGACAGGTTAACTCTCGATGCCAATTCACTAATCGCAATTCGTCCTTCACGCTGCAAAATGTCCAGAATCATGCGATCTATACGATCTAAGGGGCGCATAGATATTTCCTCTTTTTTTTAAATTCTCGCGAGAAAAACATAAATTTACCTAGATTATAGCCTGAAAAACAGTGAAATAAACTATTGAAGCAGAAATATACTAGTTAAATAAACTGGTGTGCGTGAGGGAATGGAAATGCGCGTAATTGTTTTAGGTAGCGGCGTTATTGGAGTGGCAAGTGCCTATTATCTAGCTCAACAAGGAGCTGAGGTTACTGTTCTCGATCGCCAGTCAGGTCCTGCCGAAGAAACAAGTTTTGGTAATGCAGGTCAAATTTCGCCTGGGTATTCGACTCCTTGGGCAGCACCAGGAATCCCTTTTAAAGCTGTGAAATGGATGTTCCAACACCATGCACCGCTTGCGATTAATTTAGATGGCAGCATGTGGCAGTTACAGTGGATGGCTCAAATGCTAAAAAACTGTAATCCGCAAAGTTATGCTGTAAACAAAGAACGTATGATGCGCGTGGCTGAATACAGCCGTGACTGCTTACGTGAACTTAGAAAAGATACAGGCATTAATTACGAAAACCGTGCTAAAGGTACGTTGCAGTTATTCCGTAAAGAAGCACAAATGGAAGCGGTTCAACGCGACATTAGCGTGCTACAAGAGTGCGGCGTAAGCTACGAATTATTAAATGGCAACGAACTTGGTCGTGTAGAACCAGCGTTGGCAAATGCACAAGATAAACTGGTTGGTGGTTTACATTTACCAAATGACGAAACAGGTGACTGTTATTTATTTACCAATGCTTTAGCTCAAATTGCTAAAGAGTTGGGTGTTAACTTCCAGTTCAACCAGAACGTAGAAAAATTGATTGTTGAAGGCGATGAAATTAAGGGCGTTCAGGTCAATGGTAAGATCTTAACCGCAGACCGTTATGTTTTAGCGTTTGGTAGCTATTCACGTGATTTCCTGAAACCACTTGATCTACAGTTACCTGTATATCCTGTGAAAGGTTATTCGTTGACGATTCCAATTGTTGACCCTGCTTTTGCTCCACAATCTACAGTGCTTGATGAAACCTACAAAATTGCGATTACTCGTTTTGACCAACGTATTCGCGTAGGTGGTATGGCTGAGTTAAGTGGCTTTAACTTAGGCCTGAATGAAGACCGCCGTGCAACATTGCAAATGGTGACTCAGGACTTGTTCCCGGGCGGCGATATGGCACAGGCGTCTTTTTGGACTGGTTTACGTCCAATGACACCAGACAGTACACCGATTATTGGCGCAACTCGCTTTAAAAATCTGTTCTTGAATACAGGTCACGGTACTCTAGGCTGGACGATGGCGTGTGGTTCAGGAAAATTAATCAGTGACATCGTATTGAATCACAAGACTGATATCAGTACCGATGGCCTTTCAATTCAGCGTTATTCACACGCACATGCTGCATAACGGACGTTAGGAAAGTAATCATGCCTCGTCCTATTACCGCAGTCATCCACCGTCAAGCCTTACAAAACAACTTGGCGGTGGTACGCAAGGCTATGCCAAACAGTAAGGTCTTTGCCGTTGTCAAAGCCAATGCTTATGGACACGGAATTGAACGTGTTTATGAAGCGTTTAAAGCAGCAGATGGCTTTGCCTTACTTGATCTTGATGAAGCAAAACGCATTCGTGCTTTAGGTTGGACAGGTCCAATTTTATTGCTCGAAGGAATTTTCTCTCCTCAAGATTTATTTGATTGTGTGCAATATCAACTCAGTTTCACCATTCATAGTGAAGCGCAAATTGAGTGGGTAGAAAAGCATCCTTATCCAGCTCAATTTGATGTTTTCTTGAAAATGAATAGTGGAATGAACCGTCTTGGTTTTAAACCAAAACACTATGTTCAGGCTTGGGAACGGTTAAATAACTTGGCAAATGTGTCCAAGATTACGCACATGATGCATTTTTCTGATGCAGATGGCGAGCGTTTTGGCCAGCAAGGCATTGATTATCAAATCACTGCATTTGAAGAAATTATTAAAGATTTACCGGGTGAAAGGTCAGTAAGTAATAGCGCAGCAATTCTGCGCTATCAAGACCAGCTCAAATCAGATTATGCACGTAGCGGCATTATGCTCTATGGCAGCTCGCCAGACTATCCGACGCATAGTATTGCGGACTGGGGCTTACAACCGACCATGAGCTTACGCAGCGAAATTATTTCAGTTCAGCATTTAGAACCGAATGAAAGCGTAGGTTATGGCTCAAACTTTGTCGCAGAGCAACCCATGACGATTGGGATTGTCGCTTGTGGCTATGCCGATGGTTATCAACGTATTTCACCAACAGGTACGCCTGTTTTAGTGGACTCTGTCCTCACTCGTACAATTGGCCGCGTCAGCATGGATATGTTGGCAGTCGATTTAACAGGTATTGAAAGTGCCAAAGTCGGCAGTGAAGTCGTGCTTTGGGGCCAATCAAGTACAGGCGTCGTTTTACCTATTGATGATGTCGCAGTTTCATCCGGTACGGTGGGCTATGAACTGATGTGTGCTGTCACCGCCCGTGTTCAATTTATTAATCAGGTATAAGGAAATCCGAATGTCTAATTCAGATATACAAAAGATTAACACTAACGAAGTCATGAGCGCCGTGACTGTTTTTAACAAAGTAGTTTATCTGTCAGGTCAGGTACCTAAAAATACCGAGCAAGACGTGGCAGGCCAAACTCGTGAAATTCTTGCAACGATTGATGAACTTTTGGCATTAGCCAATACCGACAAATCTCGCTTGCTCTCTGCACAGCTCTATTTGAAAAATCTTTCTGACTTTTCAACCGTAAATGCAATTTGGGTTGACTGGTTAAAAGGGTGTGTTGCTCCATCGCGTGCCACAATTCAGGCCGATTTGGTCAATCCAGATTGGTTAATTGAAATTGCCGTGACGGCAGCACAAAAGTAATTCGTTTTTACTCCAAAAATGATGATGTATCTAACAGAAGGAAGATAGATACGGTTTAACCAGTCATTTTTGGTGAACAGATTCAGTGACCTATGACATACGGTTCGATTTTCGCCATAGGTTGCTGATCTTAACAAAGGAATTCAAAAAGGAATTTTAATATGACAACGGCTCGTCATTCAGATACGGAAAATTCTCCTGATCATCTGCAACGAAAACTGTCTAACCGTCATTTACAACTGATTGCTATTGGCGGTGCAATTGGAACCGGCCTATTTATGGGTTCGGGCAAAACTATCTCCCTCGCAGGTCCTTCAATCCTTTTGATCTATATGATTATTGGAGGAATGTTCTTTTTCTTAATGCGTGCAATGGGTGAGTTGCTCCTTGCAAATCTGCATTACAAATCTTTTGTTGATATGGCTCATGACCTGATTGGTCCTTGGGCTGGTTATTATTTGGGCTGGACTTATTGGTTAGGTTGGGTGCTGGTGGGTATTGCGGACCTTTCAGCGGTCATTAACTATTTAGGTTTCTGGCTACCCGATGGTGCAAGCTTCTCACCAATACAGCAAGCCATGATTAGTGCAGGTTGTGTGTTGTTTGTGATGGGCCTTAACCTACTGACAGTACGCCTATTTGGTGAAATCGAATTCTGGTTTGCCCTTATTAAGATTCTGGCGATTATTGGCCTGATCGGAGTGGGTGGCTATATGATTTTCAGCCATTTCCAAGCTCCACAAGGCGCTGTTGCAAGCATTAGTAATGTTTGGTCGCATGGCGGTTTATTCCCGAAAGGTACAGAAGGCTTCTTGGCAGGATTCCAGATTGCTGTATTTGCTTTTGTCGGGGTGGAACTCGTAGGTACAACAGCTGCTGAAACCAAAGACCCGCAGAAGAACTTACCGAAAGCGATTAATGCGATTCCGGTACGTATTATTTTGTTCTATGTATTGGCACTGTTTATTGTGATGTCGGTAACACCGTGGGATCACATTCGTGCAGACAAAAGTCCGTTTGTTGAGTTGTTCTTAAATGCGGGTATTCCGGTTTCAGCCATCATCATGAACTTAGTTGTACTTTCTTCGGTGATGTCTTCAATGAACAGCGGCGTGTTTTCAACTAGCCGTATGTTGTTTGGTTTATCAAAAGACGGTCAGGCACCGGGTGCATTTGGTCGTTTATCAAAACGCGCAGTTCCTTCAAATGGTTTGATTTTCTCTTGTACCTTTATCATGGGCGGAGCGGTGCTTCAGTACTTTGTTCCAAACACGATGGAAGCATTTACTTTGGCAAGTTCACTTTGTGTGATTCTATTCATTAGTGTCTGGAGTCTCATCATGGTGTGCTATTTACGCTACCGTAAATTACGTCCTGAATTACATGAAAAATCAACATTCAAAATGCCAGGTGGCGTTTGGATGAGTTATGTTGTTTTGGCATTCATGCTTTTCACTTTAGTTATTTTGGCATTAGAGCCAGATACATTGAAAGCTTTATACGTCAGTCCAGTATGGCTGGTCATTTTAGGTGTTACCTATCATGTGCTCTATAAACCACGTATGAAAAAACTAGGACGTGAACTCGTCAACGATCATTAAGTTTTATTAAAAAGCCAATCAATCATGATTGGCTTTTTTTATTTTTATTAGATTTTTTATCGGAATAATATTGTTTATTTTTGGATCAATAGAGCAGTTTGGAGGGTATTGGAAAAGTACATATAGCAGGATCACATGCTACACTTCGGCTAATCTGGAAACCCAGATTGATTAATTAAAATTGCCGTGAAGGCAGTACATAAATAATGTGACTTAAAAAAATCAGGACAAACGATTTATCAATTAAGGAAAAAATATACTTGAACATCTTGTCCTGAGGTATAGACTCAGCAACCCACGATATACGGTTCGTTTTTCTCCCTATAGGTTGCTGATTTAAGTTAAGCAAAATATAAAAAGGACTTCTAATATGACAATGGTTCATCATTCTGATGAGGCAAGCTCCCCTGATCATTTACAACGGAAATTAAATAATCGCCATCTACAAATGATTGCAATTGGCGGTGCAATTGGAACCGGCCTATTTATGGGCTCGGGCAAAACCATCTCCCTCGCAGGTCCTTCAATCCTCGTTATCTACATGATAATTGGTGGTATGTTCTTTTTTCTGATGCGTGCATTGGGTGAACTACTGCTTGCCAACTTACATTACAAATCATTTGTCGATATGGCTTATGATTTGATTGGACCGTGGGCTGGCTACTATATCGGCTGGACCTATTGGTTAGGCTGGGTACTGGTCGGTATTGCTGATTTGTCTGCGGTCATTAACTATTTAAGTTTCTGGCTGCCCGAAGGCGCCAGTTTCTCACCCATGCAACAAGCCATGATTAGTTCAAGCTGTGTACTATTCATTTTAGGGCTTAACCTTCTTACCGTTAAGCTATTTGGTGAAGTTGAATTCTGGTTCGCACTCATTAAGATTTTGGCCATTATTGGCCTGATTGGAGTCGGTGGTTACATGCTCCTCACTCATTTTCAAGCTCCGCATGGTGAGGTTGTGAGTGTAAGTAATGTGTGGTCGCATGGCGGCATATTTCCAAAAGGCGTAAGCGGATTTTTGGCAGGTTTCCAGATTGCCGTTTTTGCCTTTATTGGCGTTGAATTGATTGGTACAACAGCCGCTGAAACGAAAGATCCAGAGAAAAATCTACCGAAGGCGATTAACGCGATTCCTGTACGTATTATTCTATTCTATGTGTTGGCACTCTTTGTGGTGATGTCAGTAACACCTTGGGATCACATTCGTGCAGATAAAAGTCCATTTGTTGAGTTGTTCTTAAATGCGGGTATTCCG
>NZ_JEXG01000053.1:0-20178 GCF_000581275.1 Acinetobacter sp. 809848 | reverse complement strand
CACTCAATTTAAGAGTAACGGCATTTCTATCTCTTTTATATACAACAAAAAATTATTTTAAGCGGTATATATGAACAATTTAGAATCTTCATTTAGAGCACTACGAGTGCTGCACACAGCAAAAGATTTATTTAATCAAGATGGATTTAACAAGGTCGGGGTTGACCGAATTATTGCTGAAGCCAAAATCCCCAAAGCGACTTTCTATAACATCTTTCATTCAAAAGCACGACTGATCGAGATGTGTTTAACCTTTCAAACGGATGCGCTCAAAGTAAAAGTCCTTTCAATTATCAATTCATACAGCGAATTTATGGTGTTCGATAAACTCAAGCAAATTTACTTTTTACATGCCAATTTAGAAGGATTTTACCGTTTACCATTTAAAGCAATTTTTGAAATTGAAAAGTGTTATGCAACGGCTTATCGAGTGGTTGTTGATTATAGAAACTGGTTTATAAATGAGCTTTATAAGCTGCTTCTTACTGTCAAAACTACCGCTTCAATAAAAGATGCCCACATGTTTCTATTTGCAATTGATGGAGCAATGGTTCAGCTGTTAAGTGCCAATAGCGTAGATGAACGAGATAAATTATTAGCTTACTTTTTATTTATGCTATCTGAGCATTCAACTTAAACCTTAAAAACAAAAAGCCCGAGATTGGGCTTTTTTGTGGATATTGGTCTATTAAAACTTAAGTTTTTTAAGCCCACGACTCACACCATTTTGTAGAGCGGCTTTAATTATAGGACCAATAAAAGGTACGCGACCTTTAAAGCTAATGGTGTAATCCAAACGACTACGATTATTTCCCAAGTCAGTAAATTTCATTACACCACGGTGACCTTTAATTGGGCTAATACCGCTGGTAATCGCATATTCAATCAGTTCATTTTCTTTATAGACTAAATTGGTTTCTACAAACGAAGGGGTCAATGGAATAGACATTTTGCGCGCAGAGCCAACACCATTACGAGCGTCTTTTCCGTTGCTAATGCGAGTCACTTTAGCAGGAGCAAAAAGCTTACTTAGGTTTTCATGCTCACTTAAGGTTGCAAATACCTTGTCTACGGGTGCATCAAATTCTTGTACGATGTTGATTTTTTGAGTTTTTAACATCTTATTTCCTCTAGAAATTATTTTGACATTGGTAATTGTCAGAATTTGGATGTTAGCACGCTTTGGGCAATGGGGGAATTCTTCTTCGTCGGAGTTATCGCATACTTAAAAAATTCACTTTGGTACATCTACAATGCTTTTTAGCCTTTTCTTAATTTTTTAAAGAAGGGCTGAATCACAGACCAGTTGGTTGAAACCCAGCAAATAAAGGAACCAGCCGTCACCATTGCTGTTCCTTGCCAAAAGCTCATCGATAATTGAGTTTGTAAAACAAACATTGCCAAAATAGACGAAATGATTGGGGTGAAATAAGAGGCCACCACAAGCACGGTAATGTTTCCATGAATGATGCCAATATTCCACGCGGCATAACCAAAACCCATGGCAGCAGACGCTACTAAAAGGGTGATGACTGTTGGAATATCCATTGACGGAATAGCGAATTGCCCCGATACAAGCAGCTTGAGCCAGAGAGTGAGCGCGACACCAACAAAGAAAATGGAAATTGGATTTTGCCCATTACTTAATTTTTTGGTGAGTACACAGTAAAAAGCCCAAATGATGGCGCCTGCAAATGCCAAAATATAGCTCAGTGGGTTGCTATGAAAATTATCGACAAGACTATTTAGACTAAAATCACCGCTTCCAGTTTGAATAAAAATAATGCCGAAAATTGAAAGCATTAAACCTAAAATAATAAGGAAATTAAACTTTAATTCCTTAAAAATAACAAAAGCTAAAACCGTTAAACTCGGCCACAGATAGTTAACAATACTAATTTCAATTGCTTGTTTTGCTGTCTGAGAGTAAGCAATCGCAAACGAGAAGCACACCTCATAAGCCACGAACAGAATTGTGCCAAATATTAAGTATTTTTTAGAGATCTGCTTAAAATCTGGAACTTTGAAAATGGCAAGCAACAGTAGCGTACTTAAAGAATAAATAAACGTAACACCTAGCTCAGGCCCAATGGCGGCACTGACTTGTTTCATTAAGCCGACCAGAGATGCCCACATGAGAATGGCGCTTAAACCAATCAATGTTGCTAGATTTTTTGACATAAAATTCAGTAAATAACGGTTAAAAAATGGTAAAAGATGAAGCTATATAGATGAAAGGAATCAATTTTCAAGCTAAGGAATATAGGACAAATTATATAAAATATAAACAATTAAATTTATTGATTGGTTGAATCTGCTATGTTTATTTAGCATTCAATTGAGTAACGAAATTTCGAATAAAACAACATTTGTACGAGGAAAATATGGAAGTCATTAAAACGGTTGGTGTTGTTGGAGCAGGTGTAATAGGTGCAAGTTGGACGGCCTTATTTTTATATAAAGGATTTAAAGTTAATGTTTACGACCCGTATCCGATCGATGAAGCGGTCTTTAAAAAAAGAATATCTGCAAATTTAAATGATTTATTGGCTTTAGATCAAAACGTTGAACGCACTCATACTCAACCAGATGTACTGCTTCATCTGGAAATTTTTAATCATTTAAAAGATGCAGTTTCAGATGTAGATTTTATTCAAGAAAATGCCCCTGAACGTCTCGATGTGAAACAAAAGCTATATCAAGATATCACAGCATATTGCCCTGAACATACCATTATTGCTTCAAGTTCATCGGGCTTAAAAGTGTCTGATTTTCAAAAAGAGGCGCAACATCCTGAACGGATTTTATTAGGTCATCCTTTTAATCCGCCTCATCTTTTACCTTTGGTCGAGATCGTTGGTGGTAATCTGACTGATCCTCAAATTTTAAAACAGGCTTCTGAGTTCTATAAACAACTAGGCAAGAATCCAATTGTTTTAAATAAAGAAGTAAAAGGGCATGTGGCAAATCGTTTGCAGGCTGCGCTATGGCGAGAAGCCTTTTCACTGGTTGAACAAGGCGTGTGCTCTGCTGAAGATGTCGATGTCGCGATTACCAGTGGGCCGGGTTTAAGATGGGCGCTCTTTGGCCCCTACATTAATATGCAGCTTGCCAACCAAAAGGGCTTTAAAGAAGCAATTCATCATTTAGGCCCACCAATGACAGAATGGTGGAATGATATGCACACATTTCAACATTCAGATGAGACAACAGAGTTATTGGAAGCACAAACCAACCAGCTATTAACACAATATAAAGATATCGATTTATATGAAACCAGAGATAAAGGTCTAGTCGATATCTTAAAGCTCAGACAGCAACTTAAGTTAGATTGAGTCAAATTTTGAAGACAAGCCAGTCATTTTATTGCAGAGATGATTGGCTTTTTTGTTGGGGTAAATAACAAAAACATGCCTAGCTGAAACAATCCTATATTCATTAAATGTTACTGAAATTCCTATCGCGTTGCATTTGAACTATATGCCTTACGTGAAAAGTAAGAATCGTTGCAAATCGTAAAGAAAGCCTCCTCATAATCAAAGGGCATGATAGAAAATAGAGGAATAACAATATGCGCGCTTTAACTTACCACGGTGCAGAAGACGTTCGAGTAGAAACAGTAGCAGACCCTATTATTCAAGAACCAGATGACATTATTTTACGCGTGACTGCCACAGCGATATGTGGCTCTGATTTACATTTATATCGAGGCAAAATCCCTAGAACCGAACAGGGCGATATCTTTGGGCACGAATTTATGGGTGTGGTTGAAGAGGTTGGTCCAGCTGTCACCGCAGTCAAAAAGGGTGATCGTGTCATTGTTCCTTTTGTGATTGCCTGTGGCGAATGTTTCTTTTGCCAACTAGACCTGACCGCTGCCTGCGAAACCACGAATACAGGGCGCGGCGCAATTATTAATAAAAAGCAGATTCCACCAGGCGCAGCTTTGTTTGGTTATAGCCATCTTTACGGCGGTGTACCGGGCGGGCAAGCGGAATATGTGCGTGTGCCAAAAGCCAATAAAGGCCCTTTTAAAGTGCCAACTTCACTGTCAGATGAAAAAGTACTTTTCTTGACCGATATTTTACCGACTGCTTGGCAAGCCGTGACCAATGCCCAAGTGAAGCGTGGCTCAACCGTTGCAATTTATGGTGCTGGTCCAGTCGGACTGTTAAGCGCTGCTTGTGCCAAGATGCTCGGTGCTGAAAAGATATTTATGGTCGATCACAATGACTATCGATTGAACTATGCAGCGGCAACATACGGTGCTATTCCGGTTAATTTTGACGAAGTCGACGCGGCCGAATTTATTATTCAACATACCGACAATTACCGCGGTGTTGATGCTGTGATTGATGCAATTGGTTTCGAGGCCAAAGGCAGTGTGATTGAAACAGTGCTCACCAATCTAAAGCTTGAAGGCTCAAGTGGTGCAGCACTGCGTCAATGTATCGCGGCAGTTCACCGTGGTGGGGTGGTCAGCGTACCGGGTGTATATGCAGGCCCGATTCATGGTTTCTTATTTGGTGATGCTTTTGATAAAGGCTTAACTTTTAAAATGGGTCAAACTCATGTGCATCAATATTTGCCGCAACTGTTAGAATTGATTGAGCGTGGTGAATTAACACCCGAAACGATTATTACTCACCGAATGAAATTAGAAGATGCCGCAGAGGGTTATCGCATTTTTAATGAAAGAGAAGAGGACTGCCGTAAGGTGATTCTACTTCCTTAAGATTCTCAATCTTATAATTTAGTTTCAAGCCTCTTCGTAAAAGGGGCTTTTTTATTTTCAAGATGCACAATTTTTAGTGCAGCTTTTTATTTTTGAACTTAAACCGCACCCAAACAGCTCAAGTTTAGTATTACTTTTAACCAAAAAAGTAATACTAAGCTGGCATGTCCTTTGCATAGTCATAATCAATCAAAAGTGATCTAGGGTTCCGATACTTACAGTATGTCTGGACCGAGAGTTCACGGTTCCTAGCGAACTACACGGAGGGATAAAAGCCCGGGAGGAAGTCTAAAACTATCCGACAGGAGTAGCTATGAACACTGCAAGTTATCATAACAATCAGGCGATTTGGACCGAACTTTTACCCGGCGGACATCACTGGTCGGGTCGTATTCAAAAAGGAACCATTCTTAGATTTACATCGCTTGGCGCTCAGGCAAATGTTTCTTTGTTTTGTGTAAATGCTGCCGATGTGCTTGAACGTTTTAACATGCCCGACAGTTTAAAAGGGCAACACACCGCCTATTTAAAAGCTTCCAATGTGCTCTATTCAGACCTTGGCCGTGTCATGGCTTCCATTATTCATGATGACCATGGCTGGAACGATGCGCTTTGTGGCCCAAGCCGACCTGAGCAAATTGAAAAGCAATTTGGTGCGCGTACATTTCAAGATGCCCGCAATGATATGTACCAAAACGGCTTAGACAGCTTACTGATTGAAATGTGTAAATACGGACTTGCCAGCCAAGATCTGAGTGCCGCCGTTAACCTATTTTCTAAAGTTGTGCCAGATGAAAACGGCGCTTTGTCTTATGTCAGTTCTGACAACACCAATCAAAGCATTGAACTGCGCTTTGAAATGGACTGCTTAATATTTTTATCTGCTGCACCGCATGGTTTAGACACCAGCCCAATCTATCAACCTGCCGATATTCAACTTAGTTTATTTAAAGCCAATTCTCTAACAGACAGCGATATTTGTCGTGATGCATGTTCGCAAAATCAGCGTGCCTTTCAAAACACAGCCCGCTACTACGCGCTTAGCAATATTTAAATCAGGAGAAGCATCATGACAGTTTTACAATCATTTGAAAAAGCAGTTTTAAATGAAGTTTGTCCTGCGGGTGAAGCGTGGATGTGCGAGGTTAAAAAGGGCCAATATTTTCGAATTATTGACCTTGAGGGAAACCAAGCGGTCGATACTTTATTTATGAGTGCCGACAATCCAACTGAGCGTTATAGCGCAATGGACACTTTGGCTATCAACCAACAGATTTATTTAGAAAAGGGCACCAAGCTCTATAGTAACTTTGGCCGTGCAATTGCCGTTATTCATGATGATAACTGCGGGCGCCATGACACCATTGGCGGTGCCTGTTCTTGTGAAAGTAATACGGTTCGTTATGCACATGATACGTATCCCATGCATAGTTGCCGTAACAACTTTATGTATGCCTTGGCAAAACACCCGATTGCAAAAAAGCATGGTTTAAATGTCCGACACATTGGCCCAAACATTAACTTTTTTATGAATGTGCCTGTGACACCAGACGGCCAGCTTAAATTTGATGACGGAATTTCAGGCCCCGGTAAATATGTAGAAGTTCGGGCAGAAATGGATTTAATTGTTTTAATTTCCAATTGCCCGCAGCTAAACAACCCATGTAATGCCTATAACCCAACCAAAATTCAACTGGTTGTCCGTGAAGCGGAAGGGGTGTAAGCATGTTTAAAAAAGTTCTGATTGCTAACCGCGGTGCAATTGCCTGTCGCGTAATTCGCACCCTTAAAAAACTCGGGATCGCTTCGGTGGCTGTTTACTCCGAAGCCGACCGTGATTCTTTACACGTGACTTTGGCCGATGAAGCTTTTCTGATTGGTCCTGCACCTGCGCATCAAAGTTATTTAAATATTGAAAAAATCCTTGAGGTTGCAAAACAGTCTGGCGCAGAAGCCATTCATCCCGGTTATGGTTTTTTGTCTGAAAATGCCGAGTTTTGT
Source organism: Acinetobacter sp. 809848 (assembly GCF_000581275.1). Taxonomy (NCBI): domain Bacteria; kingdom Pseudomonadati; phylum Pseudomonadota; class Gammaproteobacteria; order Moraxellales; family Moraxellaceae; genus Acinetobacter; species Acinetobacter sp. 809848. The sequence goes on along the minus strand of NZ_JEXG01000053.1, from coordinate 13,442 downwards.
GATCTGTGCGAAAGCCAAGGTATTGCGTTTATTGGGCCAACTTCAAGCCAAATGCTCGACTTTGGGTTAAAGCATACTGCGCGTGAACTTGCTATTAAAAGCAATGTGCCTTTACTTCCGGGCAGTTCATTACTTGCCGATGAAGCTGAGGCTTTAATCGAAGCGGCCCGTATTGGTTATCCGGTCATGCTGAAAAGTACCGCGGGTGGTGGTGGTATTGGTATGCGTCTGGTCTGGAACGAAACCGAGTTAAAAGATGCCTACCAAACTGTGTCTTATTTAGCGCAGGTCAATTTTAAAGACGCAGGGTTGTACTTAGAAAAATTTGTACAACACGCGCGCCACATCGAAGTGCAAATTTTTGGTGATGGGAAAGGGCAAGTTTTAGCGTTGGGTGAGCGTGATTGTTCGGTGCAACGTCGTAATCAGAAGGTGATTGAAGAAACACCTGCACCACACTTAAATGAACAGCAACGCGACTATCTTCAAAAAGTTGCGATTCAACTTATGCAGTCTGTGAACTACCGCTCGGCAGGTACGGTTGAGTTCGTCATGGACACCGAAACCCAAGAGTTTTATTTCTTAGAGGTCAACACCCGTTTGCAAGTCGAGCACGGCGTGACCGAGCAAGTATTTGGTGTCGACTTGGTCGAGTGGATGGTTACTTTAGCAAGCGGTGACTGGTCAGCACCGACTGAAAAGTTAGAGCCAACAGGACATTCCATTCAGGTTCGTCTTTATGCAGAAGACCCAATTAAACAGTTCCAGCCGAGTGCAGGCTTACTCACGCATGTTAAATTTGACCCGCAAGCCCGAGTCGAAACATGGGTTGAAACAGGTTCAACGGTGTCGTCTTTTTATGACCCAATGATTGCCAAAATCATTGTAACCGCTGCAACACGAGACCAAGCCATACAGGCAATGAGTGCTAGTCTTGCCAACACGCAAGTCGCTGGCATTGAAACCAATTTGGAATATTTACAAAACATTATTGCTTGCGATGTGTTTGCTTTAGGTACCCAAACCACTCGATTTTTAAATACGTTTGAATGGAAAACTCAAAAAATTGAGGTGTTGCAGGCTGGTATTCAAACCGCAATTCAAGACGTAACAGGTCGATTAGGTTATTGGGATGTTGGTGTGCCACCATCAGGTGCTATCGACCCACTCAGTTTAACGGTGGCAAACCAGCTTCTAGCCAATGAACCAAATACTGCAGGGCTTGAATGCACCTTGCAAGGGCCGACCTTAAAGTTTCACTGCGACAGCCAAATTGTCATTACGGGCGGTGATATGCCTTCAAAACTTGATGGTGAACTTGTGCCGATGTGGCAAACCATCAATGTGAAAAAAGGCCAGATTTTAAAATGTGGAATTATTCGTTCAGGTTGCCGTAGCTATATAGGTGTGAAAGGTGGTTTCGATGTTCCTAACTACTTAGGGTCACAGGCGACTTTCACTTTAGGGCAGTTTGGTGGGCACGCAGGCCGTAATTTATTAATTGGCGATATGCTGCCGATTACTGAATATTCCGCTCAATCGACCACAGCTTTAGCTCAAGCGCAAATTCCTAGCTTTACCCAAAACTGGGAAATTGCTGTGATGTATGGGCCACATGGTGCGCCAGATTTTTTCACCAAACAAGATATTGATACATTCTTTGCCAACGAGTTTGAAATTCACTATAACTCAAGCCGTACAGGCATTCGTTTAATAGGGCCAAAACCTGAGTGGGCACGTGAAGACGGCGGTGAGGCAGGCTTACATCCATCCAATATTCACGATAATGCTTATGCGATTGGGGCAATTGATTTTACGGGTGATATGCCAATTATTTTGGGGCCGGATGGTCCGAGCTTAGGCGGCTTTGTCTGTCCTGCGGTAGTCATTCATTCCGAGCTTTGGAAAATCGGGCAGCTAAAAGCAGGCGATAAAGTCAAATTTGTGCCTGTGAGTTACGCGCAAGCAAAAGCACTCGATCAAAAATATCATCAAAGCTTAACCGCGACTGATACAACTAATATTGATTTTAACTCAGCCATTCAAGCAGAACCCAACACTTTAAAAAATGCAGTTTTAGCTACTTTAGAAGTTGAAACTGATTTACCAAGCGTGACCTATCGACCAGCAGGAAATAGCTATTTGTTGGTGGAATACGGTGAGTTAGTACTCGATCTAAATTTACGTTTCCGTATTCATTCGCTTATGCAATGGGTCAAAGATCAAAACATTCAGGGCATTATCGACTTAACACCAGGCATTCGTTCACTACAAATTCATTTTGATTCAATTCAACTCGATCAACTGGAGCTTTTACAGAAACTTCAACAAGCAGAAGCCGAGTTACCTGACATTCAAAATATGCAGGTGCCTTCACGGACTGTCTATTTGCCTTTGGCTTGGGAAGATTCGCAGACTCAACTTGCAACTGAGCGCTACACACAAATTGTTCGACCAGATGCACCGTGGTGCCCAGATAACGTCGAGTTTATACGCCGTATTAATGGCTTAGCTTCTAAGCAAGCGGTTAAAGATGTGGTCTATAGTGCGAACTATTTAGTAATGGGGTTAGGCGATGTGTATTTGGGAGCACCCGTTGCAACGCCACTCGACCCACGCCAACGTTTAGTGACCACAAAATATAACCCTGCACGAACTTGGACACCTGAAAATGCTGTTGGCATTGGCGGGGCGTATATGTGTGTCTACGGTATGGAAGGGCCGGGAGGCTATCAATTTGTTGGTCGTACCACTCAAATGTGGAGTCGTTACCGTAAAAATGCCAACTTTGAAGAAGGCAAACCGTGGTTATTGCGCTTTTTTGATCAAGTTAAGTTTTATGAAGTTTCTGAGACTGAACTTCTACAAATGCGTGAAGACTTTAAGGCTGGTCGTCTACAACTTCGTATTGAAGAGGGCGTACTCAACTTAAAAGAATACAACGAGTTTTTAAAAACACATCACGACAGCATTCAAGCTTTTAAAGATATGCAACAAGCTAACTTTGAGGCTGAGCGCCGCCGTTGGCACGAAGCGGGCTTACAGGAATACATCTCTGAAAGTCTTGATGCTGTTGATGAAGGTGAAATCGTGATTATTCCTGAAGGGGGCTGTGCAGTTGAATCACACATGCCAGGCTCAATCTGGAAAATTGAATGTGCATCGGGAGATATTGTTGAAGAAGGTGCAACCCTTGCAGTAATTGAGGCAATGAAAATTGAAATTCCAATTATTGCACCCGAACGTATGAAGGTAGAAACCATTACCATTGAAAAAGGGCAAACCGTAAAAACAGGGCAAGTGCTATTTACCTTGGCACCAGTCGCTTAAACCAAAAGAGAGCATCGATATTAATGCTCTCTTTTTTTTATTATGCTTTGGTCAAATGCTTTAATACTTTATGACCATGCTCAACAGCTTTTAACTTAATTTCAGACTCTGAATGACCTGATAACGGCGAAACTTCATAAAGCAAGAATGTGCTGCTTAATTGCATTTGAGTATATTGAATTGAATATTGAACCGCTTTTAAAAAGCTATCAATTAAGTTTTCTCGGTCATTCACCATATCGGCTTCTTTTTGCCCGACCGTCATACTAATAATGACTTTTTTATCTTTTAATTTGTCGCCCTGAGAGCCATAGGCAAACTGATAAGTAAAAACTTCATCAAACCATAACTTCAAAATTGCCGGCATATTAAACCAGAACATTGGATATTGCAGGATGATGGTGTCATGGCGTAGCAACGCTTCTTGTTCGGCATTGACATCAATTTGGTAGTCTGGATAAAGCTGAAAAATATCTCGCACTTCAAGGTCCGGATAGGTTTTTATAAGTTCATTCACTATCGTTTTATTTGCAATTGATTGAGTGTAGTAGGGATGAGCCAAAATAAGTAAAGCCATAATAATACCTTGTAGCTATAAAAATCATAGTCACTATAATTTTTATAGTATGGGTGTACAATAACTATCAAAGTTGATAGGTGGCATGAAAAATGGCAAATACTGAAAATAAATGTGAAATCACCATGAATGGAAAAACGTATCCATGTCATATCAGTATGGCTATGGATTTGGTGGGTGGAAAATGGAAAGGCGTTATTCTGTATTATCTAAAAGATGGGCCAAAACGTTTTAATGAAATCAATCAATTAATGCCAACGATCACAGAAATGACTTTAAGCCTTCAACTCAAGCAATTAGAGCAAAGTGGCTTAATATCTCGAACTGTTTATGGTGAAAAAGCACCGATTAAGGTGGTTTATGAAATGACCGAATTAGGCCAATCTTTTAAGCCTGTTTTAGACTCTTTATCAGTATGGGCACATACGATGATTGGTCCAAATTAGTATCAAAATTAGTTGTTGTAATTTATCACCAAGAATTTCTTCAAATTATTAGTGATAAAGTATTGTTTTTAATATTTATCAAAGAGTAGTATTTAAACTTTACACTTAATAAAATCCTTGGAATAAAATGCAAAATCAAAAGTTTAAAGATTTAGTTAAACAAGAACTTAAAAATAAAACCAGATCAATTAAAGATCTAGCAAGGTTTGTTCAGCGTAATAATGGTTATCCGTCATATAGTGTATTTTTAGGGGCTGGTGCATCTGTAACATCTGGAATACCAACCGGAGGAAGTTTAGTTAAACAATGGCGCGAAGAAATATATAAGGAAGTATTTGATAGTAATATTGAATCTTTAAAAGATAATGAGTTGGAAATAATTAATTATTTGTCTAAAAATGAGGGGATTTGGTATAATCCTCAAAATGAATATTCTTCTCTATTTGAAAGGAAATTTGATTTACCATCTCAAAGAAGAAGGTTTGTAGAATCAATAGTAGATAATAAAAAACCATCTATAGGATATAATTATCTAATCAATCTTGTTAATGAAAAGGCATTTAATACAATTTTTACAACTAATTTTGATGATTTGTTAAATGAAGCATTTTATCATTTTTCGGATGTTAGGCCCCATGTTTGCGCTCATGATTCCTCGATAGGTAGTCTTTCAGTCTTATCTGATAGACCTAAAATTATTAAACTACACGGAGATTATTTATTTGATGATATTAAGAATACTTTAAAAGAAACTGAAAGCTTAGAAAATAACACAAGAGAAAAGTTTATTGAATTTTCAAAAGATTATGGGTTGATAATAGTTGGTTATTCTGGCCAAGATAGGTCCATTATGGATGTTTTAAATTATTTAGTACAGCAAGAAGAATATCTTAAAAATGGAGTATATTGGTGTTTTAGAGAAGATGATGAGATATCGCATGAGGTTCGAAAGATATTATGGAAAGATAAAGTTTATTGTGTGAAAATTGATGGTTTTGATCAATTGTTTGCGGAATTAAATAATGAATTGGGTATTAATCTAAAACAGTTTTCAGAAAAAAATTCTTTAAAAATTGATAAGTGTATTGAAAATTTTATTAAAGATGATTTTAATTTAAGTTCTAATGATTATATTAGAAAAGATTTACTTAAATTAAAAGAAAAATCTAATAATCAAGATATTTCTGAATTAATTGCAAAATTAAATGAATCTAATCAAAATAATAATTTATCTTCAATAGAATTTAAACAAATACTAGAAATACAAAATTTGATTCTAACCGGTAGTTTTAATAAAACAGTAGCTAAAATTGATAAGCTTTTGCAAGATAGCGGATGTGATTTATCAAGTGAATTAACAAAGTTTCAGGAAAATTTATTTTTTATGAAAATAGATTGTCTTGAAAAAGAAAAAAAGATCGAGCAGGCCAATGAAGCAATTAATAGTTTAATAGCAAGTGATAAATTTAACTTAACCTATCATCATAAAAAAATATTACTTATTAATGATAGTAAAAAAAATATAGAATACCTATTGTCTATTCTTGATTTGTTTCCTTATAGCTCATCAATTAGAAATGATATTTGTAGAAGTTATCTTTCATACTATTTGAAGAGTAAAGTTGAACCTGATTTAATTAATGTTGATAAGTGTTTAAATTATATTGAAGAAAGTTTAAATATTGATAATAGTTTGGATAATCTTGCTTATGAAATAAAAGTAGAATTGCTTTTTATTAAAAAAGATTTAATTTCAAAGAAAACCTCAAGTACTCTTAATCGTAATAAAGTTATTGATGAAACTAATGATCAAATAAAAGAATTAATTGTTAAGGTTTTAACAGTGAGTCCAAAACATCAAAATAGTATTGATTGTTTAATTAATTACTTAATAAAGAGCGATTCCTCAGTTGATTTTTTAAAATTTTATAATCAAATTTTTTTAAATATTGATAAATCTAGTAAGAAACAAAAAAGATATATTATTAAAAGTTTTGCTATGTTGTTTAATAAAAGAAAAATGTTAGAGCGTTATCAAAAAGATAGTGATATTAAAAAAGAGGCCGTAAACTTTTTCTCGAAACATGAATTTGATAGTAATATATTTTATTTGTTATATAAAACTATGTTTATGATTTCTTTAAATGTAAGAGATATTTCATTTTACAATCTAATTGAAAAATGTATTAATCATAAAAATGTTTATGAAATTGCTTTAGAGTTAGTTTCTCTTCTAGAAAGTTTAGATTTAAAGGATGAAGTAAGAAGTTTGGATTTGATAATGAAAAACCATCAAGATAAATTAACACCATATGAAGCTAGTTTATTTTCAAAGAATGTTTCACTTTTACTGTATGGTGCAAAATCTGATGAATTTATGGATTATTTAGAAAATACAAGAAAACTCTGTCCTAGTTTTTCAAGATATTTAATTAAATATACCTATGATTTACTTTTGGCAGAGAAATTTGATAAAGTTCTAGAATGTTTAAAAAATAGCTCTAAGATTATTCAAGATTTGGATGAGGATGACAGAGCTGTGCTAAAAATTAATGAAGCTACTGCTTACAAAAAAATTAATAATGGGCAATTATCAAATAGTATTTATGAAGAATTGAAGAAGATCGTTTCTAAATCTCTTTCACAAGAAATTACGATATCTTGTAAATCACTTATGGATGACCAGCAAACTTTATCGAACATCAAGACATTAATAAATATTGATCACCACTTTTATTATTATTTCCAACAATGGCCAGTAATATCAGATAACTTAAAGCAGCAATTACGGAATAATTATGAGAAACATATGATTGTAACATTAGATAGAGCTAGTTAATTAATTAAAAGCCCCATCCCTGTGCATGGGGCTTTTTTCTGCCCAAAAATCACTCATAAATATCCATAAAGCCTATCAAAACGATGCTTAAAAACTGGCACATTTTCTGCATCTCATATCAGTAATACAAAAACTGAATTTGGTAATACCAAACTAGAGGTGCGATATGAACGATGTAAAACCTGTGGTTCAACCAAAGCCAACTTTAAAAGCTTTTTTAGTCGAATTGCTTAGCGTACGTGCAGGCGTATATATCAAGCAAAACAATCAGCCGCCTAAAACAAAAGGATAAGACTGTGGCAAAACAAAAGTTGGCTCGAATCAGTATTACCGTGCCTGAAACGACACTTAACGCACTCGACCAAAAAATTGTCGAGCAGAACTATGAAAGTCGCTCGCAAGCCATTGTCGACATGATTAATAAACACCTGATTGCAGAGCAGGCGCAGGCCAATGAAGTCATGGTGGGCACCTTGACGCTACTTTACGACGCAAGCCAAATGACCTTACGTAATCAATTGGTCGATTTACAACAACAGTTTTTAGCGCAGGTGATTAGTTCACTTCATATTCAGCTCGACCAACAAAAGATATTGCAAGTCATGTTAATGCAGGGCGCGAGTTCTGAACTTAGACAAATTAGCCAGCAATTTATTGTGTTGAAAGGGGTGATCAAAGGACATCTAGAACTGATGGATGCCGTCATGCCGCCTATACAGCAAAATGACTAAATGAGGAGTAGCGTGTTGAAAAATTTATGGACAATTCAAGACTGGAAAACAGCATATCAAAACGGGCAAATCTATCTTGCAGATCTGATTGGCTATGTTGCAGAAATTAAAAATGATGATAGTGCGTGGATTGAAATTGCATCGAACGAGCAGATTCAATCGCAAATTGATATTTTAAAAGACCAGAATATTGCTGACTTACCACTATACGGTGTGCCATTTGCAGTTAAAGACAACATTGATGTCGCTGGCTTTCACACGACTGCTGCCTGTAAAGAGATTCAATATTTAGCTAAGCAAGACGCTGCCGTAGTTGCCAAGCTAAAAAAAGCAGGGGCGATTGTGGTTGGAAAAACCAACCTCGATCAGTTTGCAACGGGGCTGGTTGGTGTTCGCTCTCCATACGGTGCAGTAAAAAATAGTTTTAACCCTGAATATATTAGCGGTGGGTCAAGCTCTGGTTCTTCAGTAGTGGTTGCCAATGGTATTGTGCCTTTTAGTTTAGGAACAGACACGGCAGGTTCAGGGCGTGTACCTGCGGGTCATAACAATATTGTGGGCCTTAAGCCGACAAAGGGCTGGTTTTCTACCACAGGTTTAATTCCTGCATGTCGAACCATTGATGTCATTTCTATTTTTGCGCTGCATATTGATGATGCGTGGACCATTGCGAATTTAATGCAGGGCTATGATGAAACAGATGAATATTCACGAGTACATCCAGCCAATGTACCGACTCAGTTTTCTAAACGAAAAATAGCTATTCCAGCTCAGCTTGAGTTTTATGGTGATGCTGAATCTAAAAAAGCCTTTTTAGTGGCAATTGAGCGCGTAAAAAAACTGGGCTATGAAGTTGAGAGTATTGATTTCAGTGCGTTTAATGAGCTTGCTGCCGCACTGTATAACGATGCTTGGGTAGCTGAAAGAACAGTCGCCGTTGAACGCATGACCACACGTGAAAAGGCTCATCCTGTTATTGCTCAAATTATTGCACAGGCAGATAAATTCAAGGCAACAGATGCACTTCAAGCCGAATATAACCGCGCCGTGCTAGCTCGAAAAATTAATTTGGCTTTACAACCTTTTGATGCATTGATGGTCCCGACAGCACCAACTATTTACACCATTGCCGAAGTTGAAGCCGACCCATTGACTAAAAATGCACACATGGGAGCCTATACCAACTTTGTCAATTTTGCCGATCTTTCTGCTTTGGCTTTACCAAATGTACTCCGTGCAGACAGCCTACCAAGCGGAGTAACCTTTATTACACCAGCTTGGCACGATCAGGCACTCGCTAATTTTGCGCAGCTTTGGCAAGCAGAAACATCACTGAGTTTAGGTAAATCAGCTCAACATTATCAAAAAAGTATAAACATCCACTCAAATCATTCAGTACAGCTAGCAGTTGTGGGAGCACATTTAACAGGCATGCCCCTTAATTTTCAGCTCACTAGTCGTAATGCTACTTTGCTTAAGAAAACCCAGACAGCAGACACTTATAAACTCTTTGCCTTAAAAAATACCACACCACCAAAACCGGGGCTGCAATGCGACGTGACAGGTACGTCAATTGACGTCGAAGTGTGGGATGTTCCTCTAGCAAATTTTGGAGCCATTGTGGCTGAAGTGCCTGCACCACTTGGTATTGGGAACCTGAAACTAAAAGATGGAACATGGGTCAAAGGCTTTATTTGCGAAGCTTATGCCATTCAAGATGCAACCGATATTAGCCATTTTGGAGGCTGGCGAGCCTATATACAGTCAATCAATCAAACCGCTCAAAGTGTTAGTAAAAATGTTGGGGAAGTTTCTATATGATTAAAAAAGCGTTGTTATCCGTATCTATTTTATCGGCAGTTGTATTGGGTGGGTGTGACAATACCGCTAAAGTGCCCGAGGCCAAACAAGACACTCAGGCAGCCGCAAATACAAAACCAATTACCATCGGATATAGTGATTGGCCGGGCTGGGTGGCTTGGCAAGTGGCTATTGAAAAAGGCTGGTTAAAAGAAGCAGGCTTAAATGTAGAATTTAAATGGTTTGATTATTCGGCTTCTCTTTCGGCCTTTTCGGCAAATCAGCTCGACGCTGTGTTGGTCACCAATGGCGATAACTTGGTAACTGCTTCGGGTGGCACGCAAGGCATGATGATCATGGCAACAGATTATTCTGCGGGCAATGATGTCATTATTGCAAAAGAGGGTATTAATACCATTCAAGACTTAAAAGGAAAATCAATCGGTGTCGAAAAAGGCTTGGTTGACCATCTTTTGCTAGCAACAGCTTTGACTGACCATAACATTAAAGCGAATGAGGTGAAGCTAGTAAACTCAGCCACTAACCAATTACCCCAAGTGTTTAATAGCCCTGATATTTCCGCGATTGCTGTTTGGCAACCTGTTGCAGGTCAGGCATTAAAAGCAGTGGCAGGCTCTAAAATTATCTATACCTCTAAAGACAAGCCGGGTTTAATTTACGACACCTTAACAGTCAACATGAGCCACTTAACTGCTCATCAAGAGGAATGGAAAAAAATCATTCAAGTGTGGGATAAAACCGTTAAATATATTAATGACCCTGCAACCCATGCTGATGCGGTTAAAATCATGGCAAACCGTTCAGGGGTTGATCCAAAGCAATATGAGTTGATGGTCAGCGGTACGCATTTATTAGATATCAGTGCCAATAAAAAGGTATTTGCTAAATCTCAAGGCTTCGACTCAATTTATGGCTCTAGCTATCACGTCAATAAATTTAATGTCGAAAACGGTATTTATAAAACCGAACAAAATGTAGATGGGCTGATTTATCCAACACTCATAGAACAACTCAAATAAGTTCCATAAATCAAAAAGCCCAAGTTGAACTTGGGCTTTTTAAAGCCTGACTTATTTTTCTGTACTGATCTGAGTCATACGTGGAATTTTTGGTAAGTCTTGTAAAGCTGGGTCAAGCTCATCTTCTTCAGCATGTACCAGATAATCAACTCGTGAACGGAGCTGTTTAAACTCAGGTGTACTCATTAAATCGAGTGAGCGTGGGCGAGGTAAATTAACTTCAATAATTTCCTTAATTTCACCGGGATTGGCTTTGAGTGCCACAATTCGGTCTGCCAGTAAAATAGCTTCATCCATGTCATGGGTCACAAAAATAATGGTGATATCAATGTTTTGCCATAAATCCATCAAGTGCTTTTGCATTTTTTGACGGGTGTGTGGGTCGAGCGCACCAAAAGGTTCATCCATGAGTAAAATTTTAGGTTGATTAACCAAGGCTCTAGCAATCGCAACCCGCTGTTTCATGCCGCCAGAAAGTTGATGTGGATACTGATTTTCATATTTTTCTAAACCAATAATATTGATCCATTCGCGTGCTTGAGCTTCGGCTGTCATTTGGCTAGCCCCACGCATTTGCGGACCAAACATCACATTTTCTTTTACAGTTTTCCAAGGGAAAAGGGTATAACCCTGAAATACCATGCCGCGTTCAGGGCATGGACCTGTAATGCATTCGCCGTCTACTAAAACTTCTCCACTATGGTATGGGTCTAAACCTGCGATAACACGGCTCAGTGTTGACTTACCGCAGCCAGAAGGGCCAATCACACAAATAAATTCTCTTTTGTGAATTTTTAAATCGAGCTTATTTAAAACAGTGCGTTCGCTGTGACCATGCTTAAAGACTTGGCTCAGTTGTTTAGCTTCTAAAATCACAGGACGTTCATAAATTTTTTGAAAGTATTCATGCGCGTTAAATGTTGAATCGTTCATTATTTTGCTCCTACTTTCCAAGTGAACATCCGCTCACCTAACTTCATTAATACCCAGTCACAGACCAGACCAATCACCCCAATAATCAAAATAGCTGCATAGACATTGTCAAAGTTTTGATAGCGTGCCTGTTGGGTAATAAACCATGTAATACCTGAAGTCGTACCAATCAACTCTGAAACAATTAAGTAGGTCCATGCCCAGCCCAATAGCACACGTAAGTCGCGGTAAATATCAGGTAAGGCAGCAGGAATTACCACATGAAATAAACTTTTGAGCTTATTGGTACCAAGCGTATAGCCAGCTTCAATTAAGCTTCGATCTACCATTCGGGTGGTATTGGCAATAATGAGAATTTGCTGAAACAGCGTACCAATCACAATAATTGCAATTTTAGGCGCATCATTAATCCCTAAAATTGCTACTGCAAGTGCACCAAATGCAGGTGCGGGCAAGTAACGGAAAAACTCAACAAACGGTTCTGTTAACAGAGATATCCGCTTAGAAAAACCACACAAAATACCCAGTGGAATCCCAATCAATGAAGAGATAAAAAAAGCTGAAAATACCAGTTTAATACTGTGCCATAAACTTTGATGAAACCACGGTGAATCAGGTTGTTCAGGTGGTGTGGTAAATGCGGTGACCAAAGCCTTAGCAACTTCATGGGGAGGGGGTAAATAAATCGGATTAACCAAAATACCTTGTGGTGGTGCAGAATTTCGATTGACAGCATTTTGTGCTTCGAGATAGAACACATTTTTATCAATGCGACTTCCTACTTGTAAGTAAGAAACACTTCCCGAACTCGTGATTTGTACTTGAGGATGCCAAACAAAAGGTAAGTAACTGATTGCGCACCAAAGACATATTGGAATCACGAAAGAACAAATACTGAGAATCAGCTTGTTCTTTCGCGTAAATTCCTTTGCAACATAACCCATATCGAGAGCTCCCCATTTTGATCAGTATTACGATTTTCATAAAACGTAATATTATTAAGCAAAATAGGTGCCATCTTTAAGGTGCATCAGATGAGTTAAGAAGACGAGGGAATTAAAGTTTCATGTAAATACACCCAATAACATTTTTTATCTTCTACTTTAATGCAGGCCGTAGAGGTACGCACTGTCTCGGTTTCATCAGTTTGCTGATGTTCCTGATATTGCACCCAACAATAATTTTCAAATTCGTATAAAGCTGTACTCTTAATAATGTCGATTTTTAAAGAAGGCTTCTTCCCGATATTCTGGCTAAATAAACTATTCACTTCGGCTAAACCAATACTCTGACCCTGAACCGTAACCATCTTAAAATTTTGATCAAAGCTATCTAAAAGCGGGCTCAGACTTTGCTCTGCATTTTTTCCTGTAAATACATTTTCTATTAAAACATGTAGGTCAATGACACTTTGAATGGCTTGATCCATTTGATTAGACATGATTTTTCTCCTTTAAAACCTTATCTTTCTTTTAGATAAACTAAAAAGTATGTAAGTTAAGGGAAGATAAGCTATTTTATATAAATAGACAATTCTGTCTGTTTTTTATAAAATATCGATGATTATGACTCAGTTTTTACAATAATGATGTCCCATAAAATATTTCAAATTTTAGAGAGTTTAGGGTTGGTCGCACAGAACCGCGTTCTTCATGTGCAATTTTCCAACACATCATTAAACAATCAAGTTTTCTTACAACGCATTGAGGGCGAACATACGCTCAACCAAGGTAGCGTTGCTGAGTT
>NZ_JEXG01000052.1:0-21215 GCF_000581275.1 Acinetobacter sp. 809848 | reverse complement strand
TGGTGTCAAAAATACTGTGGGTGAGGTTGTAGGTTTTGGTTATGTGGATGGTGATGGTAATGTCTCGGGTTACTTGAATCAAGTTTATTTAAAAGGTGAGGAACTCACTTTTATTGTTATAGATAAAGCAGGTAATCAAAGTATTGAATTTAAGCAAAATGCTTTAACTGATGATATTGCACCGAATCCAATCGAAAATATTATATTTGATATCAATGGACAGAACTTTACAGCGCAAGCGGAAGCAGATAGTCGAATCGAAGTTAAAAATGCTGTTGGTGAGGTGGTAGGATCTGGTTCAACCGATAACATGGGTAATGTTTCTGGTTACTTCTATCAAGTGTATTTACATGGAGAGGAGCTTACTTTTGTTGTAGTTGATCGAGCTGGTAACCGCAGTACAGAGGTCAAGCAGAATGCCTTAATGGATGATATCTCGCCAAATCCGATTGAAAATATTGTGCTCGACTCAAACGGTCAAAACTTTACAGCGCAAGCAGAAGTAAATACTCGGATTGAAGTCAAAAATGCTACGGGTGAGGTTGTAGGTTATGGTTATGTAGATAGTACTGGTAACGTGTCAGGTTATTTTAATCAAGTGTATTTACATGGAGAAGAGCTTACATTTGTTGTAATTGATCAAGCAAGTAACCGAAGTATTGAGGTTAAACACAATGCTTTAATTGATGATGTTGCACCATCAGCTGCTTCACATATTACATTAACCTCAGACGGATTGCTTTTTGGTGAGGCTGAGCCAAATGCAACGATTGAAATTATTGATCAATATGGTGCAGTTATCATAACAACTGATGTTGGATATGGTGGGGTCTTTAATCAATGGATCAATTTGAGTCAATACCAGACACAAAATTTAAGTATTGTTGTCAAAGATAAAGCTGGTAACCGCAGTGAAGTTGTTCATGAAATAGTACCTTTATTTACCAACTCACCAATTGCTGCAACAGAGCTAAAATTGGATGTAAATGGCCATATTCTTACAGGTAAGGCGACAGCAGGAATGACGATTGTTGTCACATCTACTGATGGTCAGATCATTAATGGAGAATGGAGCAGTATAGTTAATGAAGATGGTAGTTTTGCTATTAAGTTAAATAGCTATTATCTACATGGACAGACGTTACTAATTCGAGTTTATGACCAGAATACATATCAATACAGCCCAATCACTGAACTTATTGCGCCATTAGACAATATTGCTCCAGTGATTAATGAGGTAGCGATTAGTAACGACGGTCATGAGATAACTGGACATGCTGATTCAAAAGTAATTATTAAAGTAATAGATGCGGATGGAGATTTACGAGCAGAATTTCAAATGGAGGAAGCTGGATATTTCAATGTTGGTATGTATCCACCTGTATTACGTGGAGAGCAATTATTTATCACGGCAACGGATTTAGCTAAAAATATAAGTACGCCATTTAATTTTACTTTTACTGCAGATACTAATGCACCACCATCAGCAGATCATGTTGTTTTATCTGAAAATGGTTTCTTCATTGAGGGAACTGCTACACCAAATAGTGAGATGCATATTTTTGATGTGTATAGTGATTATATTGGCGGTGGTTCTGTAGATGAAACTGGATATTTTAATATCCAGTTATACTCACCTCAGGTGAATGGACAAACTTTACGTGTTGTTGTGGAACATAATGGGTATCAAAGCGTTTATACAGAAATTAAGGCACCGATAGACATCGTTGCGCCAAATGCAGCAACACAACTTGTATTGGAAGAAGGAAATATACTTTCTGGGGAGGCTGAAGCATATTCAACTGTTAATATTTTCGATGCTAATAATAATTTAGTTGGTCAGACTACTGTGGGAAGTAGTGGTACTTTCTGGGTGCAATTATGGTCACAATATTGGCATGGTGAAACATTGACAGTAAAAGTAGTTGATGCCAATCAAAATATAAGTGTGGGCTCAACGATTGTTGCTACGAATGATACAACAGTACCGAATGTAGCCACACAACTTGCCATAAATGGATTGGGAGAGCTCACGGGACATGCAGAAAGTAGAGCTATCCTTGAAGTTATATATCATTTTGCTGATCAAGAATCTTCTGTAACTTCTGTAATAAGTACGACGGTTATGGTTGATGGAACTTTCTCTGTTTATATGTATGAGAATGCAACATCATTTGATCTTACTGTTATTGATCGTGCTGGAAATCGTAGTGAAACTATCAATAAAGCAATTAGTGATTTAACTACAATCACTGTTGATCAGTTTAAAGGTGATTCTGCTGATAATACTTATATAGTTGATCATATAATTGATTTTGTTCAAGAATATATTGTTGAGCCGTATGCAATATATAAAGATGTCTGGATTGATAATAGCTATACATATCCAGAATGGGTCACTGAAGGTCATTACGAACAGATATGGTTTGTTGATGGTTATTATGATTCCCAATTGGTCACAAGTGGTT
Source organism: Acinetobacter sp. 809848 (assembly GCF_000581275.1). Taxonomy (NCBI): domain Bacteria; kingdom Pseudomonadati; phylum Pseudomonadota; class Gammaproteobacteria; order Moraxellales; family Moraxellaceae; genus Acinetobacter; species Acinetobacter sp. 809848. Next base: position 18,747 of record NZ_JEXG01000052.1, on the reverse strand, counting down.
ATTCAACTGTACAAAATGTTTATCAAAATCAGAATGGTATAACTTATATTGATAATGGCATGGCAGATAGCGATTATGGTCGATATGAACAACAATATTATGATTTTGCGAATGGACAATGGCAAGAAGGTTATGAATTGACCTATATACGTTCAGAAGAAGGCTGGGTTGATACTAGTCATTATGAAGACGTTTATGTTGATACAAGTCATTATGAAGATGTTTGGGTAGATACTAGCCACTATCAAGATGTTTTCGTAGAAAGCGGTTATTGGGAGAACCAACTTGTTGAATCAGGCTATCGAGATGTTGATTTTGGTGGACACGATAAAATAATTAGCTCTGTGAGTTATAGTCTGGTTGGATATTCTGATTGGTCGACAGGTCTAGAAAGTGGTCGTTATGTTGAAGACTTGGAGTTGGTTGGTTCTGCTCATCTAAATGCAACAGGCAATGCTTTAGATAATCTTTTAACAGGTAACTCTGGTAATAACGTTTTGAATGGGCGTGAAGGTAACGATACCTATATGACTAATGAAGGTACTGATTCCATACTGTTCCAATTGCTAAATAGCCAAGATGCGACTGGTGGGAATGGACATGATACGGTGTTAGATTTTACTTTAGGTGATGTAAGAACTGATACTCAAGCAGACAAAATCGATTTAAGTGAACTATTAATTGACTATTCTAAAGACGTGAGCACATTAGCGAAATTTATTACTGTAGAGCAAGATGCTGGAAACACGACTATTAGTCTTGACCGAGATGGTGAAGGTACAATGTTTAGTAGTGTTTCATTGATAACTTTAAATCAGGTAAATACAACATTAGATGAATTGTTAAATAACCAGCAACTCTTTGTTTAACATTAATATTTATCTTTATAAAAGAGGCTATGAAAATAGCCTCTTTTATTTTGTGCTTTAAATTTAATAAAAACTCTTCACAACTTGTTAAAAAATGACCAAAAAAGATAAGTTTTTTTTCATTTTCCCCTTGAAGCCTTTTTTTTCATCCCCACAAAAGTGACATCTAAATATTTTGTTATTGCTCTGGATTAAAGCAATAACGATTAATCAAAAAGACTTAGTCTGATGGAGTTAATTATGAGCAACATTCGTCCATTACATGATCGCGTTGTAATTCGTCGCGTAGAAGAAGAAACCAAAACTGCTGGTGGTATTTTACTTCCAGGTTCTGCTGCTGAAAAACCATCTCAAGGTGAAGTAATTGCAGTAGGTAATGGTCAAATCACTGAGAATGGCGTACGTGCTTTGGATGTTAAAGTTGGTGACAAAGTATTGTTTGGTACTTATGCAGGTACAACAGTGAAAGTAAGTGGTGAAGAACTCTTAATCATGAAAGAGTCAGACATTTTAGCTGTGTTGGAAGGCTAATCAATCCATAACTCAATTCATTATCAGATTCAGTATTTAAAAAGATTCGGAGTTTAATATGTCAGCTAAAGACGTAAAATTTGGTGATTCAGCGCGTTCAAAAATGATTGCAGGTGTAAACGTACTTGCAGATGCGGTTAAAGTGACTTTAGGCCCTAAAGGACGTAACGTTGTTATCGATCGTTCTTTCGGTGCTCCGCACATTACTAAAGACGGTGTAACTGTTGCTAAAGAAATTTCATTAAAAGACAAGTTTGAAAACATGGGTGCTCAACTTGTTCGTGAAGTTTCTAGCAAAACTAACGACATCGCTGGTGACGGTACGACAACTGCAACTGTACTTGCTCAAGCAATTTTAAATGAAGGGATCAAATCTGTAACTGCAGGTATGAACCCAATGGATTTAAAACGTGGTATTGATATCGCAGTAAAAACTGTAGTTGAAAATATCCGTTCAAATGCAAAACCAGCTGACGATTTCAAAGCGATCGAGCAAGTAGGTTCTATCTCTGCTAACTCTGATACTACTGTTGGTAAACTTATCGCTCAAGCGATGGAAAAAGTAGGTAAAGAAGGCGTAATTACTGTAGAAGAAGGTTCTGGCTTCGAAGACGCTTTAGACGTTGTAGAAGGTATGCAGTTTGACCGTGGTTATATCTCTCCGTACTTCGCAAACAAACAAGATACTTTAACTGCTGAACTTGAAAATCCGTTCATTCTTCTTGTTGACAAGAAAATCAGCAACATCCGTGAATTGATTTCTGTTTTAGAAGCAGTTGCAAAAACTGGTAAACCACTTCTTATCATCGCTGAAGATGTTGAAGGTGAAGCGCTTGCTACACTTGTTGTAAACAACATGCGCGGTATTATTAAAGTGTGTGCTGTTAAAGCTCCTGGTTTCGGTGACCGCCGTAAAGCAATGCTTCAAGATATCGCAATCTTGACTGGTGCAACTGTTATTTCTGAAGAAGTTGGTATGTCTTTAGAGCAAGCAACTCTTCAAGATTTGGGTACTGCGCACAAGATCACTGTGTCTAAAGAAAACACTGTTATTGTTGATGGTGCTGGTGATGCTGCTGGTATTGCTGAGCGTGTTCAACAAATCCGTGCTCAAATTGAAGAATCTACTTCAGAATATGACCGTGAAAAATTACAAGAACGCGTTGCTAAATTAGCAGGCGGTGTTGCTGTAATTAAAATCGGTGCAGCGACTGAAGTTGAAATGAAAGAGAAGAAAGACCGTGTAGATGACGCGCTTCATGCAACTCGTGCAGCAGTTGAAGAAGGTGTTGTTGCTGGTGGTGGTGTTGCTCTAGTACGTGCGGTTAATGCATTAGATGGCTTAAAAGGCGCTAATGAAGACCAAACAGCAGGTATCAACATTTTACGTCGTGCGATCGAAGCTCCACTTCGTCAAATCGTTGCAAACGCTGGTGATGAGCCATCTGTAGTGATCAATGCAGTTAAAGGTGGTGAAGGTAACTTTGGTTACAACGCTGCAACTGGTGAATATGGCGATATGTTAGAAATGGGTATCCTTGACCCAGCTAAAGTAACTCGCTCTGCACTTGAGCATGCAGCTTCTGTTGCTGGCTTAATGTTAACTACAGAATGTATGATTACTGACATTCCTGAAGATAAACCAGCTGTTCCAGATATGGGCGGTATGGGTGGTATGGGCGGCATGATGTAATAACGCATCAACGCTTTAACCAAAAAAATCCCTGCTTATGCAGGGATTTTTTTATTTTTCACGTAATTTTAAGAAATAATTAAGTTCCATTATTTATATTAAAAACAGGAACAGCAGCTAGAAGTTCCTCTTTTGTTACAACCATGCTTATTTACTTGTAGGCATGGTTTTTTTTAACCTAATAAAATAATTAACCATGTAATAGCAATGATAGAGAGTGCAACAAATTGGGCAGCACTTCCCATATCTTTTGCATTTTTAGAAAGCTGATGTTTTTCAAGTGAGACTCGGTCAACCACAGCCTCAATAGCAGAGTTGAATAGCTCAACGATCATTGCAAAAAGACATACAATAATCAGTAATACATGTTCACTACGGCTCACATCAAGAAAAAAACTAGCCGGAATCAAAATAATATTAATCAAAACAATTTGACGAAAAGCTGCCTCATTTTTATAGGCTGCTTTAAATCCTGAAATAGAGTAGCCCGTTGCATTTAATATGCGCTTAAGACCGCTTTTACCCTTATAGGGAGAATAGCTATTCATATACTTATATTTCTGACACTTTTCATGCATTATATAATTTGGGTCTTAAAAAATTATTAAATCTTTTTTAAAGATTTCGACTTTATAACTCAATAGAGAAGAAAAGATGAAAAAATTATGTGTAGCGTTGGGCCTTGCAATTGGAAGCATCCATGCAAGTTATGCTGAGCCAACAGCAATCCCGCAAGTACCAGGATATTATCACCATCAATTTGGAAACTACCGCGTAACCTCTTTACTTGATGGTACGATTTATTTAAATCCTGATTTATTCAAAAATTTAAATCAGGCCCAGAAAACTAAAATCTTAACCAAATATGCTGCTGTTAATGAGAAAGGGATTCAAACCTCGGTAAATGCATTTTTAGTTGATGATGGAAAAAGTTTAACGCTTGTAGACAGTGGGGCAGCAAGTTGTTTTGGCCCGCAACTTGGCTCGATTGCAAAAAATATTGAATTGGCTGGTTATAAGCTTGCTGATGTAAAAACTGTTTTACTTACTCATCTACACCCAGACCATGTGTGCGGTATTGCTCAAAATGGAAAAGCCGTATTTCCAAATGCAATTGTATATGCACATGAGCGTGAAGCTGATTACTGGTTAAATCCAGCTTCTGAAAAAACAGTACCAGCAGACAAAAAAGAAAATTATTTAGGTACTGTTAAAAACGTAAAAACTGCTCTTGCTCCATACCAAGCAAAAAAAGCATTCAAAACATTTAAAGATGGCGACGTCATTCAAGGTTTTGAGGTAATCGATACTCGTGGTCATACACCAGGTCATCATAGCTTCCGCTTAAAAAGTAATGATCAGCAAATCATTTTTGTTGGAGACATTGTCCACTCACATTCATTGCAATTTGATGCTCCAAAAACTGGGGTAGATTTTGATGTGAATTCTGAGCAGGCAATTAATACCCGTCTAAAAATGTTTGCTGAAATTTCAAATAAGCAACAATGGGTTGCCGCACCACATTTACCATTTCCGGGCATTGGCCATGTTTATAAAGTAAATGCTGAGCAATATCAGTGGATCCCACTTTATTTTGATAATGTTGTAGAGAAATAAAAAAACAGGGCATTTATTGCCCTGTTTTTTTTATTAAAAACTTTAATTATTTTGTGGCTTTTTCATAATTAATAACGGCTTCACGGCCAAGTGCTGGATCATCTGTAAAGACTCCATCAACACCAGCTTTAAAATAGGCTTCAAACTCTTTTAAAGCACCAGATGGACAGCGCTCCGCTGGTTTATCTTGACTACATTTTAAAGGTGTTGGTAAATAATTATTTTCTGGGCGGAAAGTATAAGGATGTACTTTCAAGCCAGCTGTATGTGCATCAGTAATAAACGAAGTCGTTTGAACTGAGCCACTGTCATTAAAGTTAAGGATATAGCCTTTGCTTGGTCCTACACCGTTTGCATATTTAGCCACGTCTTTTAAGCCTTGTGCGGTGGCTAAATCGGCATAAGTTTTAGTTTCGCCAGATTCAACGAAGTCGGCTGGTTGAGAGGTTTTAGCATCATATAATTGAATGATTTGTGCATGTTTAATCGTTTTATGAAGGTCGAGCTGATCTTTTAAATATTTTAGATTACTCACTTCAAAAGACTGTAAATAGACAGGTGCAATATCACGTGTATATTTGTATTTGGCTAAGGTTTTAAGAAGGGTATCTTCCATTGCCAGTTTCTGATTTTTAAAGTAAGTCGGATGTTTGGTTTCAATATATAAACCAATAATTTTTCCCGTTTTCTTATAATTTGCTTCAGCTAGTTCAATCACTTGTTCTAGCGTCGGGACAGGGTAGAGGTCATTATAGGCTGTGTTTGCTGGTCGGAACTCTGGAATACGTTCACGCGCTTTAAGCTGCTGTAATTCACTTAAAGTGAAGTCTTCTGTAAACCAGCCTGTTAAGTCTTTACCATCAATATTTTTTGTTGTTTTACGGTCTGCAAACTGAGTTAAAGTGCTTACATTGGTTGTTCCACCAATCTCATTTTCATGACGAGTAACCAATACGCCATCTTTTGTAGAGACTAAATCAGGTTCAATGAAATCTGCGCCATCATCAATCGCTTTTTGATATGAAGCTAATGTGTGTTCAGGACGCAAAGCGCTCGCGCCGCGGTGTCCTACCACTAAAATTTTAGGAAGTTGATATTCTGGTGTGGTTGGTGAGTTTTCAGTTTTATCGTCATCATTACAACCAACCAAGCTAATTAAACTTAAGCATAAAAGTGCTCTTTTAAACATAATTCTACTCATATTGTTTTAGTCGAAACGTATTTAGTCTGATGATTGAACTTGACGTGATCATGAAGAATTCATGAATTTTCAGTGACACTTGTTAAAACCTTGTTTATGGGTTTGTAGGAAATGCCAGTTCTTGCTTTGTTTTTGTTCTAATTGCATTTATTGTGTTAATTCTACTTGTCTTTTTTATATCGCTCGTTGATGATCAAGAGGGCAAATTTGGTATTGCCATCTGTTAATTGACGACCTAATTCTGAGCAGCCATGCTATCTAAATTTTTTATTCAGCGTCCCATTTTTGCCAGTGTACTCGCAATTATTGTTATGGCATTTGGTATTTTCTCGGTGCTGAATTTACCCGTAGAGCGCTATCCTGATATTGCCCCTCCTAAAATTACAGTCTCGGCAAGTTATAGTGGTGCGGATGCACAAACGGTTGAGCAAAGTGTTACTCAGATTTTAGAACAACAAATACAAGGTATTGATAATTTACTTTATTTCAGCTCTACCAGTGATTCATCAGGACGTAGCCGAATTACTATTAGTTTTGATAATGGCACAAATCCAGATACAGCACAGGTCCAAGTACAAAATAGTATTAGTGGGGTCATAAGACGTTTACCCGATGAAGTACAACGCCAAGGGGTGACCGTGAGTAAGTCACTCGGCGATACTTTTATGGTGGTAGGCTTATATGACTCTACAGGTAAATCGGGCAATATTGAGCTATCGGACTATTTAACTACGCATGTGGTAGATGACCTGAACCGTATTGAAGGGGTGGGTGAGTCTGATGTTTTCGGTTCGCAATATGCGATGCGAATCTGGCTAAATCCAGAGAAATTAAAACAATATAATTTAATGCCAAGTGATGTAGCGAATGCAATCACTGCTCAAAATACACAAGTTGCCGCAGGTGCAATCGGTGATTTACCTGTCATTGATGGACAATATTTAAATACGAAAGTCACCGCAGGATCTCGACTAAAAACAGTCGAAGATTTTAAAAATATTGTAGTGAAAGCAAATCAAACAGCGAGCTATGTCTACTTAAAAGATATTGCTAGAGTCGAGTTGGGTGCAGAAAATTATCAGTCTTTTAACACTATTAATGGCTATCCGGCCGCTGGTTTAGGCATTTCACTATCTTCTGGTGCAAACGCGATTCAGACCTCTAAACTCATCCATCAAACTCTAGATCAGCTTACAACCAAGCTACCTGCTGGCTATAAAATTGTTTATCCACGAGATAATACGCCGTTTGTTCAAGAGTCTATTAAAGAAGTTGTAAAGACGCTTATTGAAGCCATTATTTTAGTTATTTTGGTGATGTTCCTGTTCTTGCAAAGCTGGCGCGCTACACTCATTCCGAGTATTACCGTTCCTGTTGTTATTTTAGGAACCTTTGCTGTTTTATATGTGCTCGGTTTTAGTATTAACACCTTAACGCTTTTTGCCTTGGTGCTCGCGATTGGTTTGCTAGTAGATGATGCGATTGTGGTGGTTGAGAATGTTGAACGGCTCATGCATGAACAGCATTTAACACCGAAAGAAGCAGCCATTGAGTCGATGGGAGAAATTAGTGGTGCCTTAGTCGGAATTACATTGGTTTTAACTGCTGTTTTTATTCCAATGTCGTTTTTAGGTGGTTCAATTGGCGTGATTTACCGTCAGTTTTCCATTACCTTAGTTGCGGCTATGGCATTATCACTCGTCGTGGCATTAGTCTTAACACCTGCGTTATGCGCTTTAATTTTAAAACCGAATCCAGAGCCTATGCGCTGGGCAGTTTGGTTTAATAAAAAAATTGATCAACTTAAAAATCAATATATCAAGATCGTTCAAACAAGCATCCGTTATAGTAAATCGGTTATCGTGATTTTTGTGGCTTTGATTGCTGTTTTTGCACTGTTCTATAGTGGTTTAAAAAGTGGATTTATTCCTAAAGAAGATCAAGGCATTTTAAGTGTTCAAATTAAACTTGTTGATAGTGCGCCAATCTCGCAAAGTCAGAAAATTGGAGAACAAGTCCGTCAGTATTTCTTAACCCAAGAAGATAAGAATGTAGATCTGGTTTTGATTCGCTATGGCCGAAATTATTCTGGTACAGGCCAAAACTTGGCTCAAGGATTTATTGCCTTAAAACCTTGGGATGTGCGTACTGGAAAAGAAAATTCAGCTGACGCTATACAAAAGCGTGCGATGAAATATTTCAGTCAATTTAGTAATGCACAAATTAATGTGACATTACCTGCTTCAGTCAATGGTTTAGGCCAAACAGATGGTCTGGATTTATGGATTCAAGATTTGAATGGGCAAGGGCAAGATTTTCTAGATAACACCTTCCGTCAGTTGCAAACACAGAGTAAAAGCTATTCAAGTTTTGAAAACTTTGATAAGCAATCTACTAACAGTAAAGCAAACCTCAATATCAAAATTAACCAGAAACAAGCATTAGCAAATGGATTAGAGCTACCCGCGATTAACAACACTTTGTCGAGTGCGTGGGGTGGAACGTATGTAAATGACTTTATTGACCGTGGTCGTATCAAGCGTGTCATGATTCAAGGTGATGCCCAGTTCAGATCAAAACCGGAAGATTTATATAATTGGTCTGTACGTAATAACCAAAATGAAATGGTACCTTTTAGCTCATTTGCTAACTTCAGTTGGGGCGGCGCTCCTGAAATCGTAAAACGTTATATGGGTTATAGTGCCTTACAGCTTCAAGCAGATGTTGCAAGTGGTAGTAGTTCAGGTCAGGCAATGAAAGATGTTGAACAACTCGTAAATCAGCAAAAAGACGTTGGCTTGGCATGGACAGGTTTATCTTTTGAAGAGCAAAAGTCGACAAATCAGGCCGTCTGGTTATATTTAATCTCGGCAGGCTTTATCTTCTTATGTTTAGCTGCACTCTATGAAAGCTTAAGCATTCCTGCAGCTGTGATGACCTCTATTCCGCTAGGTGTCGGAGGAAGTGTCATTTTTTCTTATATTTTTGGTCTACCAAATGATGTGTATTTCCAGATTGCACTGTTAACCACAATTGGATTGTCTTGTAAAAATGCAATTTTAATTGTTGAGTTTGCTGCCTTGGCGCAAGAAAAAGGTAAGAGTGCAATTGAAGCAGCTTTAGAAGGCGCGAGCTTACGTTTAAGACCGATTTTAATGACTTCTTTGGCTTTTGGTGCAGGTGTGATTCCTCTTGTTTTTGCGCAAGGGGCAGGGGCTGTAAGCCGTCAAGAAATCGGTATTAGTATTTTAGGTGGCGTAATGTTCGGTACAGTACTGGTTCTGTTCTTTATTCCAGTCATGTACGTGTTATTGCGTTCATTGTTTAGATCGAAAATTACTCGTTAAGTAAATAATTTTAAAAGAGGTATTAAATCAAGTATATTAAAATTAACTTCTCTTTATATATTTGATTTAAATGCCTCAAGAAAAAAAATTAACAGAGCAACAGGTCATCGCACTAGAACGAGATCTGGCCAAGTTTGCAACCATGATGGACAGTGCAGTTCGCATACCTTTTACAAAGCAAGGTATTGGTGCCGATGCTGCGCTGAGTACGATTCCAATTGCAGGTGATGTCGCTGGTTTTGCATTGACGTGTTATGCGATTTATAAAGCCAAACAAATTGGTGTACCTCAACATAAGCTAACGCCAGTCATCAAACTCGCTGTTGTAGATGCTGTAGTAGGCTTTGTTCCTGTGGCTGGGACTATTTTTGATATTTTTATAAGACCCAGTCGAAAAGCACTAGATGTAGTTCATACGCATATACGCGAAGAATATGCGATTCAGAGTGATATTCATGTCGTTCATCCATATTTACATGAAAAGCTCGAAAAGAAGCAACAGCATTCAGCTTTCTGGCGAAATCCTGTTGTCAGTTGGTTATGGTTGCATATTCCTGATTTAGTAGGTGCGCTTGTACTGCTTTTAATTGGTTTAGCTGTTTGGTGGGGCGCAAGTTATCTCTGGGGTCTCTATCAAACAATGTAATAAAAAAATAAAGCCTCCATTTGGAGGCTTTATTTTTACATTAAACGTTTTATGGGCAATCTAATTGATGTAAAGCTGCCACACGTTGTTCAATTGTTGGGTGGGTTTGGAACAAAGCAGCTAAGCTGAAACCTTGTTCTTTACCTTCCGCAATTGCGAAGGCTTTCATTTCTTTTGGCATTTGATCTGGCATTTCTGTCTCAGCTTGGAGACGTAATAATGCAGAAATCATTGCTTGTTTACCTGCTAAACGTGCGCCTGCTTCATCAGCACGGTATTCACGATAACGAGAGAACCACATCACAATGGCAGAAGCGAGAATACCAAAGACGATATCCAATACCATGGTAATAATGAAGTAACCCATACCCGGGGCTTCATCGTCTTGACGACCAAAGACATTACGGTCGATAAAGTCACCAACGACACGAGCAAAGAACATAACAAAGGCGTTCACAACACCTTGGATGAGCGCTAGGGTAACCATGTCACCATTCGCAACGTGACCAATCTCGTGCGCAAGCACTGCACGTAGCTCATCTTTGTTCATACGTTCAAGTAGACCAGATGAAACGGCAACTAAGGCATCATTTTTGTTCCAGCCTGTTGCAAAGGCATTGGATTGATATGATGGAAAAATACCAACCTCTGGCATGTTGATACCAGCACGTTGAGAAAGTTCAGCGACTGTTTGCAATAACCAGCTTTCAGCTTGGTTACGAGGAGCATTCGGGTCGATCAGTTCTGTACCGGTCGTTTTCTTAGCCATCCATTTTGACATGAATAACGAGATTAAAGATCCCACCATACCAAACACAAAACAGATCACTAAAAGGTTGCCTAGATTCAAGCCACCCGCGCCATGGTAACTACCGACACCGAAGAGTGACAAAATAATGCCAGCTACAACCAGTACCGCGAGGTTGGTAAGCAAAAACAAACCAATCCGCATCATTGAGAAAATCCTCTTATAAATAAAATGTTATCTGATTTACAAATTCGAAATCATGAAGCTAATATGCGGGGCTTGGGGGAAAAATTCAAGAAAAAAATAAGGAATTGATACATTCTTTCATGTAGCAGAATGTACCTAAATTTAAAGAATAATTGGCTAAATTCGTCAAAATGGTAAAGATCAGGTAATAGATCATTACAATTTAAAACATCTAAACTTATCTAAATAGAACTGCGAGCCGCCGTTCTTCTTTACTGTTTATTCAATTCGTATATGGGCAATTGCGGTGGCATTATTGGTGACATAAGTGCCTGTTGGTGCATCGGTATAGGTACCGTCAGATAAAGTCACGATTTGACGAGAAGATGAATATTTAGGTGATTGAGTCGTAATTTGAGCTGTTGTGTTTTCTGCCAAATTAGAAGGATGTGAAACGGTTTGTACTGAAGCATTCGTAAAAGATGAAAAACCTGAACCCGATGCATATAGGTTTTGGTATCGACTTGTTACACGGCGCACATAATCTTGTGTTTCACGGAAAGGGGGAATACCGCCATATTTGTCGACATTACCTTCACCAGCATTGTAAGCCGCAAGCGCCATTTGTGTGTTTCCATTAAAACGCTTGAGTAACCAGCTTAAATATTTAGCGCCTGCAAAAATATTTTGTTGCGGGTCATAGGCGTTAGAGACATTAAAACGACGGGCAGTCGCAGGCATAAGCTGCATTAAGCCTTGAGCACCTACTGGCGAACGAGCTCTTACGTTAAATCCTGACTCGGTGTGCATAACGGCTTTAATTAGACCTTCTGAAACACCATGTTGTTGTGCAGCTTGTCTAATAATGTGGTCGAAAGCGTTCTTATTTTTATTGTAGCTTGGCAAAACAGAAGCTTCTGATGCTCCCCAGTTTGTATAATTGTGAATATTACTATCAGGATAATAGGTCACTTTTACTTTTTTAAGAGAGTGGTCATAGCTTTTTCGGTTGGTGAGTAATGTACTACCGTTTTTATCTTGGTAAATATACATTTGACCTGCTGAACTCGAAGTTATGCCGACCGTAAAAGTGGTCATCCCCAGCAAACAAGAAATAAGAAATTGAACCGAATTTTTCATTTTATGTTATTCACAATTTTTAGGTACTCAAAACTTGCAAAAGAGTTTATCAAAAAATATTACTTAAAGAAGATTTGTGTAATTTTTTTTATTTCGACTCTTTCAAAAAATCAAGCTGATTTGTTCGAATGCTCATCAAAAAAAATTAAAAATTTTTTTTAAAATGATTCTATTGACATGGTTAACATGTTGATTATTAATAATAAAAAACATTGGTTAAAAAATGATCAATTTAAAGAAAACCCTTAACAGAAGGCCAAAACAGTTTGTCAAGTACGAAGAAATCCACAATTTTATCCACAGGTTTTGTGGAAAACTGTGGAAAAGTCCAAAAAGTAAGCATTTTGCACAAATTTTGAACGCTTCAGTCAAAATAGAGCATGTGTTTTGCATCATGCACGAGCAATGTGACGACTTCAAGAATTGAAACTATTCTTTTGATGCGATTCTCTTCTGAATCATATAAAATTGCGCGGTATTTTTATTTATGGGTATATCTCGTCTATGTACGCGCCAGTTGAGTCCAATCAGGGATTTAATTTTAAGCCTGAACTTCCAACAAGCTCGGCCTATTACCGTTTGCTCAAGAAGCTTCGCCGTCAAGTTGGGCATGCTATTCGTGACTTCAATATGATTGAAGATGGCGATAAGGTCATGGTGTGTGTGTCTGGTGGTAAAGACAGTTATACCTTGCTCGATATTTTGTTGCAGTTTAAGCGTATTGCACCAATCAATTTTGAGGTGGTTGCGGTTAACCTCGACCAAAAACAACCAGGCTTTCCTGAAGATGTTTTGCCTCGTTATATGGAAGAGAACAACATTCCATATTACATTTTAGAAAAAGACACATATACCATTACTAAACGTTTAACACCTGAAGGTAAAACCTACTGTGCAGTGTGTTCACGTTTACGCCGTGGTTCTTTATATGGCTTTGCACAAGAGATTGGTGCGACTAAAGTTGCTTTAGGTCATCACCGTGATGACATCATTGCAACGTTCTTCTTGAATTTGTTCCATGGTGGTAGCTTAAAGGCGATGCCTCCAAAGCTTTTATCGTCAGATAAAAAGAACATTTTGATTCGTCCTTTGGCATATGTTGAAGAAAAAGACATTATTAAATATGCCGAGATTCGTCAGTTCCCAATCATTCCATGTAATCTTTGTGGTTCGCAGGAAAACCTACAGCGTGCCATGCTTAATGAAATGCTACGTGAATGGGATAAACAGTATCCGAAGCGCTTACACAGCATTTTCGGGGCATTACAAAACGTATCTCCGTCTCAGTTAGCAGACCGCGAATTGTTTGATTTCGAGGCTCTAGATTCTCAGCGCGAGTTGGATATTAAAGATCCGGAAGAGCTTAAGAACCGTTTAGATGTCGTGAATTTAAGCTTCGCTGCTGAATAAACGCTAGCATAAAGAATGTTAAAGGCACTTTATAAACAAGTGCCTTTAATGTATCAAAATACTAAAAAATGAATGTTCCGTACAAAAAGTCATAGCCCAAAATTTAAATTACATGCTATAACAAGCCACAAGCAGAATTGCTTCACATGATGTTGTCTGGATAGACAACCAGAGAAATTGAACAAATAAATTTGAGGAAGAATCATGCCTGCATTTTTAACTGAAGATTGGTTTGCGACTGTCGAAAAATTAACTGCTGAAGCAGGTGATCTTAATTTGCCGCCCGCTCTTGCGAACTTGGCAATTAATTTAGTAGTGACAGATGCTTCTGGAAATACCGAATTAGCTTTAGATGGGGGTAAAATCCAAAAAGGTTTGTCTTCAAATGCCAAAACAACTTTAAATATGGATGCTGAGACTTTACGTAAAGTATTCTTAGAGTTTGATATGGCTGCTGCTATGCAGGCATTCATGACTGGTAAAATTAAAGTTCAAGGCGACATGTCTCAATTAATGGCTTTACAAACAGCTAAGCCAAGCCAAGAACAAAAAGATTTGTTTAAGAAAGTATTAGAGCATACAGCTTAAATCTAAAAGAATTCATATAAAAAGCTTACCCAAAGAGGTAAGCTTTTTATTTGTACAAACAATGAATTTATCAACTTTTAAAAATAAAAATTAGATATTGATTCTTGTTTGCGCCGTTTTGATATGTTCAAGATAAGCACGGATACGAGTGACATATTGAACTGCTTGCTTATATCGACCATTTCGCGTTTTATTACTTTGCAAATAGTCATAGAGATTGACCCATTTGTTCGGATCTTTCCCCTGAGACTGCAAGCGCTTTTGAATCTGACTTACCGCACCCGGTCCCATGTTATAGGCCACAAGTGCATACCAGTTCCGATCAGGGAACGGAATATTATCAAATTCGGTTAGCATCAAATCGTAATACTTCGCGCCGCCCTGAATGCTCTGAGCAGGATCGCTACGATTGCTTACACCCATTGCTCGAGCAGTACTATTGGTTAACATCATTAAGCCGCGGACACCTGTGGGAGAAACAGATTCTGGCTTTAAATATGATTCTTGATAACCAATTGCAGCAAGTAAATGCCAATCTAGATCATACTTCGCTGCGCTTTGCTTAAAGCTTGCTTTGTAAATCGGTAAACGTGTGCTTAAGTCACGTTGAATGGTTGACCATGCTTCTGGTTTAACCACATTGCGGTTATAAAAAGAAGCAAGCTGCTGGGTCACACCATTTTGCTTACTCTGGCATACAAAGCCGCTGGCGGTCTGTGTGAGTGGGTCATCAGCCTGTTTAAATACCCAACTTAACTCAGGATTTAAGCCATTTTTTTGCAAATTTGCTGTGTCACCACAACTTGCAGAAAACGACATTAAACCTTTGTTTTCGATTGTGCTTAAACCTGCTGTAGTCATTGCAAAGTTTGCTTTACCTTGCTGAACCCATCTAAGTGCAGTGGCATTGTCTGCCACGATTTTAAAGTCCAGCTTTACATTTAGGTTCTGTGCATAGTTACGTGCTAGATCATAACCAAAACCATGTAAAAACTGATCTTCTTTGAAAACGGTTGTCGGGCTTTCTACCGCAACAACAGTTAAAGTGTTTGTGTTAACTACAGTATTGTACTGTAGGGTTTTTCCTGCATTAAGACTATGAAATGGGAGAAGTATAGTACTAAGTGCAAGAGCTTTTAACGGGAGAGAAGAAAATAAAGAGTTAAGGCAAAGCCTCGACCCAGAACTTGAATTACTGTGCATGTTGTCTCCGCTACAGATAATTTATGCCCTAAAAGTCAGACAAAAAGCTGCCATAACTTCTAAAAGTTGATAAATTCAATAAGGGGTGGGCAGTCATGACGTCATTCAAAATGACATGAAATGAAAAAAACAAACTGTGTAGAAAATCTACATAGTTTTCGAGTGGGTTAAAAAATGCTCAACATTTAAACTGCGCGCATCATAATATTGAAAAAAAGTAATGTCAAATTTTGTACAATTAAAACTTCGATATATCATCATAAACACATGAATTTCTTAAGGAAGAAAATTTATACACTTCTGATGTGAGAAAATAGGGTATAAAATGCTACATTTTGTAGCCATCGTGTTAGTACAACGTGAAATTTGATTTAGATACTAGGTAAATTGATATAAGTTAAATAATTGAAAATATAAAATAATTTAGTTTTGTTCTAATAAATTTAATTTGTTTATAATTAAATTGAAGTTAAAAGATACTTGTTAAAAAAGTATCTTTTAACTAAGGTAATATTTTTATAAGTTATTTTTCATTAAATCTTCCATAACATTACACCGGTCTGATAACCTGCTCCTAAAGACCAAAAAACAATAATATCGCCTTTATTTATAAGTGATTTTTCTAAACGTTTTTTATAGGCAATAAAAAAACTACTTACTCCTGTATACCCATATTGATCTCCAATATATTCAATTTTTTCAGTAGGTATATTGATTTTATCCTGAAGAATGTCAATATTAGATTTTGTAAATTGAGATAATAAAAAACAAGATATGTCTTCAATTTTTAAATTATTTTTCTTTAATAACTTTTCTAACGCGTCCGCAGCAAATTCCACGCTTTCTAAACCAGTAAATGGTGCCCAATGAATTTTTTGTTCCTTACTATGGTAATTCGTTAAACCATGAGGAGGAAAAACAATAGTTTTACAAAAACTACTATCTGTCTGATACATCCTGTCAATAATGCCTGAATCACCAGTATTTTTTTCAAGTATTATGGCTGCTGCTGCATCTCCTACAATTGTTGAAGGAATTGGTTGCTTTTCATCTCCGAGCATTGTTAGATGGTCAGATCCAATCACTAGTGCACGTTTGTAGCTCTCTTTAGACGCTAGTAAAACTGATGCCTGTTCAAGGGCAACAAACATTCCTAAACAATTAGCATTTATATCAAAGCATATACAGTCAGTTTTAATATTTAGTTCTGAATGAATAAGTAAAGCATTAGTTGGAGATAGATATTGTAATGTTGTAGAGGAAAAGATAATAATATCAATACTATCATGTGAAATATTATAATTTTTTAATAATTTTTTTGAAGCATGAATTGCCATTGTGAGAGCATTTTCTTCCTCATCAATAATTACATGCCTTTTATTTCTACCTACTTTTTCAAAAATTCTATTTAAACTGTCTTTATCTTCAAATTTATTTAAATAGTAATCATTATTTCTAATTGTTTCTGGATGATAGGTTGATATAGCAGAAATTTTTATACCTTTCATAGTTAAATAATCTCTTTATTATAAAAATAAAATTTTGTTTGGTTTTTAATCTATTATCGATAGCATTTTATTTATTTTTTTAATTTTAATTTTTATGTTTTTTATTTTTATACATGAGCTTATATAGGTGTATATTAAAAATCAATGAGCTATATTGATTTTCAATGACAATATAATTCAATATTATATTTCACTTAATTATATTGTAATAAAAATTAAATTATTGATAAGAGATGTTTGTTATATACCAAATCATTTTACCCTTAGGAGTTTGAACTTGTATTTCATCATCTATACTTTTACCTAAACAAGCTTTTGCCATAGGCGATTGCAAAGAAATATAATCCTTACGACCGTAAATTTCTTCATCGCCGACTATGCGAAATTTAATAGCTTCGCCTTCGTCATTTTCTAACTCAACCCATGCTCCAAAGTATGCTTTTCCGTCTTGTTCAGGGCTATATTCAACTTTATGTGCGACTTCAAATAGTTTGGTTAGGTATCTAATTCTACGATCAATTTCACGTAGTTTTCTTTTGTTGTAGTGATAGTCTGCATTTTCTGAGCGATCACCAAGACTGGCTGCCCATGACACAATTTTAGTAATCTCTGGACGTTCTTTTCTTACAAGATCATTTAACTCATCTTGTAATCGTTGATAACCTTCAGCCGTTAATAGTTTGCGATTCATCATATGGCCAAAACTTCTTTCATATAGATAGTTTCGTTAGAAACTACATCAGGAATTAAAACTTATCAGTAAGTGCAAAGGGCAGAATACCCTGAGTAAAGCGTAAAGCTTCTTATCTGTGTGAATATGTTATCAAAAAGATAGACGAATATCATTTAGTTATGCCAAGAGTGTTCTGCTGTCAAAGATAGCTAAGAATCTCAAAAGAGAGTTTTGTTTAAGATGAAAAGTAGCAATAAGTAGATAAAAACTAAAAATTTAAGGTTTTTTGTTTTTATTTTGAGCATTTAGATGAAAACTTAAGTAAAAAGATTTGCCAACTTCAATTTTTATTTATATTATAGCGCTCGTTGGAAGCGTGGCAGAGCGGTTTAATGCACCGGTCTTGAAAACCGACGAGGGTGTGAGTCCTCCGTGAGTTCGAATCTCACCGCTTCCGCCAGATTCTTAAAAAGCCCTTGTTAATGACAAGGGCTTTTTTTTATACCTAGTGTCTACATTACAGTAAGATTTAGCTTAAATACTGCTAATAAATCCTGAAAATTTCATATAAATCAAACAAGTATATATTTTAATCAAAATTACTATATTTATATAATATATTTTTTATTTTCAATATCTTACCAATTAAGCTTCTATATATCAGAATCGAACAAGTTATTTGTAGAATATTCATTTATTGATATATGATGAGCCAATATTTAGAAACTGTTTCAAAACATAATTCTATTGTTCAGCGAGCAAGTTCAAGGAAGGAATGATGCTGAATTCAGTTTTCTAAACCCGATATCAGGAAATTATTTCCGCCCCAAAATTGTATTTTGACCCATTGGTTGGCAATGCCTGACTCTTTTGAAAGATAGGCGTTTCCTATTTTAGGATGTATCTATGAAAAAATTATTTAGTGTTCTGTTCAGCGCATCTGTTCTAACACTGACTGCATGTAATAAAGAACCTGCAAAAACTGAAAATACAGCATCAGCTAAAGACAAAACTGAGTCAGTTCGAACTATTAAATTGGTTTCAACAGGTTCAGACACTGACGTATGGAAATACGTTGCAACGCTTCCTGAAACTGCTCAAGCGGGCATTAAACTCGAAGTGACTAACCTGACTGACTATGTTGTATTGAATACATCTGTAGCAAGTGGCGAACAAGACGTAAATGCGTTCCAGTCATTTAACTATTTGGCAGCTTATAACTCTTCAAATACAGCTAAAGTTGCTGCTGTTGCGACAACTTATCTAGAGCCAATGGGTATTTATGCAAATAAAGTTAAATCTGTTGAAGAGTTCCCACAAGGCGCGACTATCGCGATTCCAAACGACACTGCTAACGAAGCGCGTGCTTTAACATTATTACAATCTG
>NZ_JEXG01000051.1:0-23044 GCF_000581275.1 Acinetobacter sp. 809848 | reverse complement strand
CTGCTTTCTCCCGTAGGACGTATGCGGTATTAGCATTCCTTTCGAAATGTTGTCCCCCACTAATAGGCAGATTCCTAAGCATTACTCACCCGTCCGCCGCTAAGATCAGTAGCAAGCTACCTCTCTCCGCTCGACTTGCATGTGTTAAGCCTGCCGCCAGCGTTCAATCTGAGCCATGATCAAACTCTTCAGTTAAAATCATTTTGCACCTTATTTAAAGACAAGGTGCCAATTCTGGCTCATCAATTACTGACTTAAATTTCGCTCAAATAAACTTCGAGTAATTTAAACCAATCAATCAATGAAAATTATTTCGATTAATCAATCAGTAAAAATCCACACAAGTTGTTCTTCAATTCTCTTAATGATCTTCTTCCTGGTTCGTCACCAGCAAGCTAGGTCGGCTATATTACTCTTAATCTCTTAAAAGTCAACAGGTAATTTCGATATTTTTAAAACTTATCTCTCAAACCAACTCACCATCAAATTCATCACTTAAAGCAACCAACTTAATTCCAAGTAACTGTTTTTCAACAAGTTTCTATCTGCATCACCGCCGATGGATGTGCATTATAGACCATCTCATTCCCTTTGCAATACCTTTTTTAATATTAGTGCAACAACAGTTCGCTTTTTAATCAAAAATGATAAAAATAGTCATTTTTTATATAAACATGGTTGTAAAAGCATCAATTTATCTAAAATTTTCTCGTCTTGATTCTTTTCTTGCCATCTAAGTGGACGACAATCAATATATTCACAGTATCCCCCCTCTCCTTGCAGACACTGTTCATTCCAGCTTAATTGATATTGAAAGCTTCCCACATATCCAGCCGCCAAACCAAACTTATAGTCACCACGGCTTTGTGCATAAAGCTCAAAAATTATTTTCCCATTTTTCTCACATTGCCAAGAAAACTCCCTTGGCAAGTACATCTCTTTACCATTCGGTGTTTTAACCTTTGGATAAACTCGGTGGATATGTAAATTTACGTCTTCTGTAAAACTTTCAACAGGCTTCCCAAATTCTTGAATATCTAATCTTGAACATAGGATAATATTCCACTGATTTCTTATTTGTAAGAATGCAAGCTGCGTCGTTTCATTTAAGTTAATAATTTGGCATGTATAGAAACATAAAGATAAGAACGGCAAGTGCAAAGCTCGCGCGTGTTTAAATCGTCCCAACCCTTCAATTTCATATTTCTGTCCTTTATAAAAAATTTCACCTTCACATACACATAGTGTTGACCAATAGTCAGAAACACCCCACTGCAAAGCAGAGGCATTAGATATATTTTCTGGAATCTGAATCGTAAGATCACACCCCATTTCTGGGTCTAATCTCTGAAGGCGAATCACGGGAATTTGCCATTGAATCAGATCGGTTTTATCAAATTGATATAGCGCCGAATCAAACTGGCATTGGCGTCGAATAGAATATGTTTTTAAATGTCCCACACTATGTTGGCTATTACTTACAAGCACTGTTGCAGTGTCGATAGCTGAAGTTGTAATGCTATGGGCGTTATAACACAGAGGAATACGTGGCTGTCCCACTAAACTAATATAATTAAAATAACGAAGTGGGGTTGGTAAATTTGGAAGGATCAAGCCTTGATAAACAATTTTAAAAAAGCCACGAGAAGGTTGATAAACAACCCCCTCTTTAGCATTAGGGCCCAGCTGCTGTAATTGATTAATTTCACTTATCAACTTAGGCATACTGAACCTCTTCTATTTTATGTTTTTAGTGTTTCATTACTCTTGCGTGCAAATAAAGTCGTAACAAAACCAGATAGAGCATAGATAATTGAAACTGTCAAAATGCCCATTGGAATATTATAAGTGATTGCCGCAAAAATCAGTACTACTGGCAACATAACTACAAAAGGAACGCGTTTACGATCCATCTGCTTGAAAGAATAATATTTAATATTGGAAATCATGAGTAATCCCACAATTACCATAAGAACAGCATTAATAGTTTGAATCGCAATATCACGTAAATCAAAAATGAAAGGATAATCGCGAGCAACCCAGACGAGCGAAATAATGATAATAGCAGCGAGTGGACTTGCAATGCCGATAAAATAACGCTTATCAACAACGCCAATTTGCACATTAAAACGCGCTAGTCGGAAGGCTGCGCAGGCTGTATAAACAAAACAACAAGCTAAACCAATACGGCCTAAATCATGCAAACTCCAGCTATACATCAGCATTGCTGGAGCCACACCAAAAGCTAACAAGTCTGAGAGAGAATCATATTGTTCGCCAAAAGCACTTTGTGCACCAATCGCTCGAGCAACTCGACCATCTAAGCCATCTAATAGCGCTGCAATAAAAATGGCATAGATCGCTTGGTTAAAATCCCCATTCATACTTGCAATGATGGAATAGAAACCGGACAACAGAGCAGCGGTTGTAATTAAGTTAGGCCAAAGATAAATACCTCGGCGCTTCACTTTTTGTCCTTCCGGATTATCTTCTTCTTCAACCACTTCAAATGTAATCCCATCAAATGAATGTTCATTATGAGTTAAATCTTGCTCTGGTTTAGGCGCATTTGTCATTATTTTCTATTCCAAACATGTGCATTGATTTAAGTTAACTGTTACTCACCTACCAGCCAGCGAACAGCAGCATGACCACCAGTTTCTTGCATGCGAAGATGTGGGAATAACCATTGTAGTGCTTGGTCTGCTTGTTCTGAGAACTGCCAAGGTGGGTTAATCACTAATAGACCACAACCATTTAGACCTACAGGCGTGTCATCTGGCCACACACAAATTTCACAAACTAACTGACGGCGAATACCCGTTTTAAACATTTTCTTTTCAAAACGCTCAATCATCGCTCGGTCTTTAATTGGATACCAAACTGCAAAAACGCCTGTTGGCCATTTTTTATGAGCTTGTTGTAAAAGTTCAACTAATTGCGGAAAGTCTTTACGTTCTAATTCGTAAGGAGGGTCAATCATAACAAGACCGCGCTTTTCTTTTGGCGGAATTACGCCAAGCAAGCCTTCATATGCATCGCGCTCATGTAAACCTGCACGTTTATCACGAATGTTATGACGTAATTGCTGAAATACATCACGCTGCATTTCAAATATAGTTGCCTTGTCGATTTCACGCATGCCTTGCAGAGCGAACCAAGGAGAACCTGGATAGCTTCCCTTACCTTCTTCAGAACGCAATTGTTCGACTAACTTCAAATATTGTTGGATTGCTTCAGGTGCCTGACGCTTTTCCATATCAGATAGTTGAACTAGACGATGAATGCCTGTGAGAAACTCTCCAGACTTTTGTGCAGGTGCCAGAGATAAATCATATTTGCCTGCCCCTCCATGCGTATCGATATAACGATAAGGTTTATCTTTAGCATTTAAACGGTTGAGAAGCTGTAGCAAAAGCACATGCTTCATAACATCTGCAAAGTTGCCCGCATGGAAATGGTGACGGTAATTCATGTTGACTTTAATTCCTCAATTCAACAAATAGTTTAACATGAAAAAAATATTCTTTCGTAAGGTTGTGATCATCTAAAATAGAGCTGCTTGATATTTTTACGATCTACTCGAGGTTATATGCACTCTCATTCACTTCCTGATTCATGGAATTTGGATCAAATTTTAGATGATTTAAATGCGCATGGCTTTGCCATTATAAATCAAGCATATCCAGATCAATATCGCGCACAGGTTTCTCAAGAATGTAGCCATCATATGGATGAATTTAGAGAAGCAGGCATTCAAAACGGCATTGTAAGCAATATTCGTAGCGACTATATTCTCTGGATTAACGATCAGCTCCCTATTGCTCAGCAACATATTGAAACCTTAACTTTATTTTCACAAAGTCTAAATCAAGCATTCTATTTAGGGATTAAAGAGGTTGAAGCTCATTTTGCCCGTTATAATTTGGGTGAATTTTATGCTTTACACCGAGACAATCCTCAACAAAAAAATGATCGTATTATCTCAACTGTCTATTATCTACATCCAGAATGGCAAGAGGATTGGGGTGGGCAATTGCGACTACAAGATAAAAACGAGAAATGGCATATTGTTAATCCTGAACCCAATCGACTGGTAATATTTCAAAGCGATTTACTACATGAAGTATTAATTTCAAAACAGCAAAGACTCTCTATTACAGCTTGGCTTCGTAGCGGAAATTCTATTTGGGTTTAAAGGTTACTCTTTAAATTTGATAAATGAACCCGATATAAGAGCTATTGATTAAAAAAGGTGATGGCGTATGTCTATTGAAAGTAAAACAATTGTGAACCGAATTGGTGAAACAGACCAACTTTATTTGACTGAAAATACGCCTGAGCTTGCTTTAGAGCGTGCTGAGTTACGCATGCAACTTGTAGTATTAAGTCGTGTTCGCCAAGAACAACTTCATTTCTTACAAGAAGCTATTGTCTTGCTTGAACAAGCTCGCATGGAATATGAAGAAATGCCATTGAGCTTATATCTTAATTTGTCTTTACATTTAGCCAAAGCCTATATGCTTTACTTTGAACTAAATAAAGAAAAACGTTTTGCGTTGATTACTCAACAAATTTTGAAGCCATTAGCACATCATGAACATGCTGATATCTATTTCTTCTTGGCATATGCTTCAGCAGCACGACAAGAGTCAGCATTAACACGACATTGGTTAACTAAATATTTATCAACGTCTACATGTGATCTTGAATTGCTTCATGGCCAACCTGTATTTGACCTTGTACGTCATGAGCCATGGTATAAAGATAAATTAAAAGTAAAAACACATTAAACTCTTAATGCAATAAAGCCTGTTTTACGTATTACTTGTAAAACAGGCTTTATTTTTTTGAAATTATTTTTTCACACTGTCTTCATGCAGTTGTTCATTCAGTTCATCAATCACCACAATCCACTCATCATCTTTTTCCCAATGACTCTTCAAAAAATCGCTTTGGCCCTTTGACCAAAAAGACGCTTCATGTAATTTTTGCTCGGCTGGCAATTGATGTGTTTTGATAAAGTTTTCAATACTTGCTTCATCAGAAGCTAAACCCAACTGATCAAATAAAAGCTCTAAAGTCGGTTGCTGTTCAAACATTGTTATTCTCCTATAACTTCTTTTAAATCATCTATTAACTAATCTAACAATAAAACGTTTTTACTTGCATGATAGTGTCTATATTTTCTTGTTGCTTTTTGTGTTTGCTTTTTCAGGATTTAATAAAAAAGCACTCTAAAAGAGTGCTTTTTTAACTCATCAAGCTGATGAATTATTTTACCATGTCAGCAATTGCTGCACGTTCTTCTTCAAGCTCGTTTAGAGTGAAGTTGATACGCTCACGGCTGAATTCATCGATTTCTAAACCTTGAACGATTTTGTATTCACCGTTTTCAGTTGTAACAGGGAAACCGAACATAACGCCTTCAGGAATACCATAAGAACCATCAGATGGAATACCCATAGTTACCCATTTGCCGTTTGTACCAAGCGCCCAGTCACGCATATGGTCAATTGCAGCGTTAGCAGCAGAAGCAGCAGAAGACAAACCACGCGCTTCGATGATCGCAGCACCACGTTTACCAACAGTTGGAAGGAATACGTCTTTGTTCCAAGCTGGATCGTTGATTTTGTCTTTTAAGCTTTCGCCATTTGCAGTTGCAAAACGGTAATCAGCATACATTGTTGGAGAGTGGTTGCCCCAAACTGTTAAGTTTTCGATATCAGCAACTGCAACACCAGCTTTTTGAGCAACTTGAGTCAACGCACGGTTGTGGTCAAGACGCAACATCGCTGTGAAGTTTTTCGCTGGAAGATCTGGAGCAGATTTCATTGCGATGTAAGCGTTAGTGTTTGCAGGGTTACCTACAACTAATACTTTAACGTTACGGCTAGCAACTTCGTTTAATGCTTGACCTTGGCCGATGAAAATTTCACCGTTAACTTTTAACAAGTCAGCACGTTCCATACCAGGACCACGTGGACGAGAACCTACCAATAATGCGTAGTCAGCATCTTTAAATGCAACTTTCGGATCATCAGTCCCGATCATGCCAGCCAATAAAGGGAAAGCACAGTCATCAAGTTCCATCATTACGCCTTTAAGCGCTTGTTGTGCTTTTTCAACTGGAACTTCAAGCAATTGTAAAATAACAGGTTGATCTTTACCTAACATTTCACCGCTTGCAATACGGAATAATAAGCTGTAACCAATTTGACCTGCAGCGCCAGTCACGGCAACACGAACGGGTTGCTTCATGTAATTGTCTCCAATGAGTGTCCTTAATCGGGCTAAATAGGAATTCCATCTAACCAAATCATCATAAACGGCAAAGATTGTACTCTAAAGATTTGGCAGATGCATGTAAAAGCCACTCGTTTTCACCAAAAGTCTGATAGAAAATACAAATTAATCTTTACAAATAGATTCAATGTATGGTGAGCATTTCCTTACGAAATGTCTGTAATCTTTAATAACTACCTTTAATCATGATTTCACCAGGGCAATTCGATACCACATGATTTGCACACTGTTTATATTGGCCCTTTACCGTGTAACAAACTTTCACTTCCGTTAAGACCACATCCGAACGTGATAATTGACAACTAAAACGGATACCATTTTGAGGTAAGCTCGGATTAAGACGTACAAACTGCTGTCTTAACGCAGATTGCTGCATTTCAACATTTGTTGAACTTGTGAGACTGGCCGGAATTTTTAAACGTTCAGCGAAATTAATAACCGTACGGAAATATTGGCTTGCATTCATAGGAACGCATCCACCTACACTTTTCCATAGCTGTACACGAGCATTATTATCAGGCATAACCCGAGCTACGACTTTGGCTTGCAATGGAGATAAGGTTGCAGAACTGTCTGTTGAGCAGTTACTTTGGTTTGTTTCCGGCATAAGGCCTGTAATTGTCAGTGAATATCCTTCAAGACATTTACGTTGTTTTTGTTTAGAGGGATCTAATGCACATGCGGCAGGTGTCATTTGCACATGCATAACATACCCCTGTAAATTAACAGGTTCGGCATGTAAAACGGAACTCATCAATCCTACTCCCGCACAGATGAGCCACCATGCAAGTTGCAAAATTGAACGAAGTTCCAAATATCTATATTTCATTTAATTAAAACTTGAATATGCCAATTAAAAGAAGATCCATCATCAACCACCTTAAAGCTAAGGCGACGTACGCATTGGAATGACTTTCATACGCTGCGATAACGACTGGGCGCCTTGACCCAATATTACGCCGTAATGTGTTGCATTCGTCATAACGTGCTTGACATAGTCTCTGGTTTCTAACAATGGAATTGTCTCAGTATATTGGTCAGCCGAAATTGATTGATAGTCCGGCTGCCAACGTCTAGCCCGATTAGGCCCCGCATTATAACCTGCTGTCGCCAAAACAGGGTTATTGCTTAATTGTCCCTGAATCATCGACAAATAAAATGTTCCATATCGAATATTGGTATTCATTTCATTTAATGCAGCCGGATTATAAGTTTCACCCATTTGACGTGCAATCAACTTCGCTGTATCAGGCATAATTTGCATAAGACCGCCCGCCCCAACGTGAGAACGCGCAGAAGTAACAAACCGACTTTCTTGACGCATTAAACCATAAGCCCATGCGGGGTCAATTCCTGCATTGTAACTATGGCTTACGACATTAGTCTTATGAGGAGTCACATAGCGATAAGTATCATTATGCTTATTTGTTGTACGATCTGCTGCATAAATTGCACGGTCATACCAGCCCATGTCATGAGCACGCTTTGCCGCAGCTAAAAGTAAACCGTCATCATGCTGAAGATATGCTTGACGAACTGCCCAATTCCACTCTCGATTCGTGTAAGTTGGATTTGCATTAATACGTCTTAAAGTAAAAGCACGATTAAAGTGAATATTCTGATCTAAACGTCTTAAATCACTTGCCGTTGGCTGATCATCATAAGGTTGATGGTTATAACGTTCACCTAAGCGATCTTTTGCTAAAAGGTTATGATAGTCATCACCAGCCTGAGCCAGTTTTCTATAAATTTGTTGCGCTGTTGCTTTAGAAGCACTATCTCCACGCTGCTCTGATGCCCGAGCAAGCCAATATTGCCAGCGATCTTCTTGTTTTTGGGTTACCGTCATACTATCAATAGCGCGAATTAAACTTTCCCACGCCCCAAAACGAATCGCCTGGCGCGCATAAATTTCAGCTTCTTCCGGACTTAATGGATAACCATAACTTGCATCAAAGTATTGAAGAACTTCACGATTAAAATTATTTTTCATTACCGTGGTGCCACCAATATAGGCTACCGTACGATATAAATATTTTTGTACATTTTGTGGCGTACCTTGGGCAACACGCTGCACATTTGAAAAAGCATTACTTAAGTCATTATTAGCTAAACGCCCTAACGCAAAAATCAAATAAGCATAATCTGCATCATTTGTCTTAGGCGCACTCCATAAATAGTTAAGTGGGTTAGCCTGAATTTGGTTAAGCTGAGCCAAAGACAAATTCAAACCCAAAGTCTGTGCTGTAGCAAGCGCTTGCCCAGACAGACCTGAACGCAACTGCACCCATAGACGTTGTTGTTTATCTTGTGCGCTCATTAAAGGGCTAGATAACATCATGCGCCCTAAACCCAAGCAAGATTCTGGTTGTGACTCAGTTGCTAACCAAACATCTTTATATTCAGCAAAAACTAATGCATCACCGCTTTTCGCCCGCACCTGTGCCAAAGCACAATTTTCGGCTTGGTCAGGGTTGGTGACATAAGATAAGACGGGTTGTGCAGATGCAAAGTCAGCTTGTTTAACTTTTTCTTCAACATAATCGGCTGCTAATTTTTCAGCCATTGCTGATTGTGGATAGCGTTGAGCAAAGCTTACGATAGAGGCAGTAGGTTGAAAGCCAAGGTTTGTATTAAGTTTCCAATATTCTGGGTAATATCCCAACACATCATTTTGCATAGCAAGCTGATATTGGTCTAATAACGCAGTATTACCACTATTTGCAGCATTTAGTGCATCATTAAACTGCTCTTCGGCAGCATAGGTAAATGAACAACCAAGTAAACACATAGCTCCTAACCAGCTACGATGCATATATTTATTTTTCATTACACGACTATGGATTGATGAGCTCTTTCTACTTGGTCTCATATATGTGCTAAACCCTGACTATTCACCTTCAACGCATAGTTTAATTATTCTTCGTGCTTTCTTTTGTTGTGTTATGTAACTCTATGATTCAACATCATTAAAATTCGCCTAATTTACTTCACAAAAACTGTGTCATGTTCTGAAAGTTTACTGTTATCGGTTCAGCTCAAATACTGCTATAATAGATGGTTTGACCCATTTTGGGCCAATTTATTCTTTTTTAGATCGATCTGTTAGGAGCCTGCATGACGGTTCAAACCTTCATTCCCAATGGTGCCAAAGCTGCCTCAGAAAACACTGTTACCCAGCCAACGCACACCACTGATGTTTCAATAAAAAAACTTTATATTGAAACTCAAGGGTGTCAGATGAATGAGTATGACAGTCACCGTATGGCAGACCTTTTAGGGGATTCTCACGGCTACGTTTTAACGACCAACCCTAATGAAGCAGACATTCTGCTCATGAATACGTGTTCTATTCGTGAAAAAGCGCAGGAAAAAGTATTTAGTGAATTAGGCCGCTGGCGTAAACTCAAAGACAAAAACCCTGATCTTGTGATTGGTGTGGGTGGGTGTGTTGCATCTCAAGAAGGTGACAACATTCAAAAACGTGCGCCTTATGTAGACATGATTTTTGGTCCACAAACATTACACCGTTTACCGCAAATGCTTGATCAACATAATGCTCAAGTAGAAAAACCTAAAAAAGATAAAATCAAACTGGTTGATATTTCTTTCCCAGATATTGAAAAATTCGACTTTTTACCCGAACCACGTGTAGAAGGCTTTAAAGCATTCGTTTCTATTATGGAAGGCTGCTCTAAATACTGTTCTTTCTGTGTAGTTCCTTACACACGAGGTGAAGAAGTTTCTCGTCCATTAGATGATGTACTTGCAGAAATTGCAGGTCTTGCGGAAAAAGGTGTCCGTGAAATTTCACTTCTGGGTCAGAATGTAAATGGATATCGCGGAGAAACCTTTGAAGGTGGCATCTGTACCTTCCCTGAATTGTTACGACTCGTTGCAGAAATTCCAGGTATTGGACGTTTACGTTATACAACATCGCACCCACTTGAGTTCTCTGACGAGCTAATTCAGTGTTATGAAGATTTACCTCAAATGGTGTCGCATTTACACTTACCTGTTCAAAGTGGATCAAATGATGTTTTACAGGCAATGAAGCGAAATCATACGATTGATGTTTATATCGACAAGATTGCCAAATTAAGAAAAATACGTCCTGATATGCACTTATCGAGTGACTTTATTATTGGTTTCCCTGGTGAAACTGATGAAAACTTTGCCGAAACACTTCAATTTATCAAAGACTTAGATTTTGATCATTCATATAGCTTTGTTTATTCAAAACGTCCAGGTACACCTGCATCAGACTTGCCTGATACTACGCCTGAACACGTTAAAAAAGAGCGTTTAGCTCAAGTTCAAAAAGTGATTAAACAATCTAGCATTGAAAAAACTGATGCAATGCTTGGCAAAATTGAACGTGTTCTTATTGAAAAAGTTTCGGACCAAGACCCTAATATTTTACTAGGCACAGCCGATAATACACGTCTAGTCACTTTTGTAGGTGATGCTTCTTGGGTAGGTCGTTTTGCAGAGATCGAGATTACTGAAATTAAAACTTTAAATTTAGTTTACGGTGAGCTCTTGAATCTTGAGCCTGACGTGGCGTAATGTAGAGGTATTCTAAAGTCTACTGAAAGGTTTTCTCTTGACTGCAGCGATTCGACGTACCGTAACATTTCCTGAAATTTCAATGGAACGTTTAAAGAGCATCTTGGGTGCCTATAATGGGCACCTTAAGCAAATTGAACAGCGTTTAGATGTCAAAATTACTCATCGTGGAGATGTTTTTCATATCGATGGTGAGATAGATGCTGTTGGGAGAGCCGAAGCATTATTGCAACGACTCTACGAAGAGTCTGAGGTATCCCAGCAAATCAGTGCAGATCTGTTGCATCTGTTAATTCAATCTTCTCAAACTGAACGTAATTTCGAGTTAGTTGGAGAAGAAATGGATGAACATGATGCACCAATGGATGTCTATTTCCAAACTCGAAAAGGCCGTATTAACCCACGTGGTGCCAATCAAAAACGCTACGTACAACGTATTTTGCAAAGCGATATTTCTTTTGGTGTTGGCCCTGCGGGTACAGGTAAAACCTATTTAGCAGTTGCCGCCGCAGTAGATATGCTCGAACGTAATGAAATCCAACGGATTTTACTTGTACGTCCTGCTGTAGAAGCTGGAGAAAAGCTAGGTTTCTTACCGGGTGATTTAACTCAGAAAATCGACCCATACCTACGCCCTCTTTACGATGCTCTTTACGAAATGCTCGGCTTCGAAAAAGTTGCCAAGTTAATCGAGCGTCAAGTGATTGAAGTTGCACCTCTTGCATATATGCGTGGTCGCACACTTAACCATTCATTTGTAATTTTGGATGAAGCCCAAAACACAACGCCAGAACAAATGAAAATGTTCTTGACCCGTTTAGGTTTTGGTTCTCGTGCAGTGATTACAGGTGATATTACCCAAGTAGATTTACCTCGAGGCCAACAATCTGGTTTGGCACATGCACTACGTGTACTCGAGAACATTAAAGAAATTCATATTACCCGTTTCCATTCCCGTGACGTTGTACGTCATCAACTTGTTCAAAAAATTGTTGAAGCGTATGAAGGTTGGGATGGTGAACAACAGCGTCTTAATGCTGAAGCACGTGCTGAACGTAAAGCACGTCAAGAAGCATTAGTTGCTGAAAACGATACAGCAGCAGACTTGCAACATCAGGATGCTTAAGGATTCATTTTGAAAATCAGTTTAAGTTTACAACAAGACTTTCAATCACCTGAGTTAGAGCTCAAACGAGCTCAACTCAAAAAAATTATTGAGACAACTTTACGCCACGTTGGTTATAAAGAAGATTGTGAAATTGGGGTTGCTTGCGTTGATCTGGAAGAAAGCCAGCAACTCAATTTGCAATACCGAGAAAAAGATAAACCAACTAATGTTTTATCTTTCCCAAGTGATATTCCAGAAGAAGTTTTACCAATGCTAGATGCCTTACCTCTAGGTGATTTAGTTATTTGTATTCCAGTGGTATTACAAGAAGCATTAGAACAGAAAAAAACTGCCCAAAATCATTTTGCACATCTATTAGTACATGGTGTTTTACATTTGCTTGGCTATGACCATGAAACTAGTGATGAAGATGCAGAAGAAATGGAAGGCTTAGAAATTGAAATTTTAGCAAAACTCAATATTGCTAACCCTTATCAGGAATAATGTGATTATTAGTAAAATGTGGATATCCTAAAAGTTATCCACATTTTTTAATTAGTGAACCTCAAATTCAGCTTCAGCTGGGTCAAAACGCCAAGTACGTACAATACGCAACTCCGAAATATCTTTCATATTCGCATCAAAATGCCCAAATGGTGCACCGCGACGTACTGAAGACTTAGCTGCTTCGTCTAGTATTGAATGCCCTGAACTTTCAAGCAGACGGATTGCACGAATTCCGCCTTGAGCATTCAAAATAACCATTAAACGCACTTCACCTCTTAGCTGTTGCTGTTTGGCTTCTTCAGGGTAATAGCGATTACCGTAAAGCTCTACTTTTTCACGAAATTTATCTAAATAAATAGCTGAAGCCTCTTTCTTCGCTTGAATTCCGTCTACTGTCTTTATTTTTTGCTGACGGCTGAAATCTTGTTGGCGTTGCAAATATTGTGCTTCAAGGCTTGCAACCATGGCAGCTTTTGCTTGAAATTGACTTTGTAGTTGTTCTAGTTCTTTTTTTCTTTGGCTTGCATCCGCTTGTTTCTGCCAACTCAAAACCGTCATTAAAACTTTTTCTTCAAATTTAAGCTCTCTTTGTTGCTGTATCTTTTGCAAACTTTCTAACTCAGTATTTCCAGTTGAAGCATCATTGAGCATCGGATTTGGAGTATCACTAGAAGTCCGATGAGCTTCACGAAATGCGCCCGCACCTTGCTGATCTGCTTGCGCTAAAAAATCTGCTTGGTGAACTGGCTCATTGCTTGGCCGAATTGAAATTGCAATTTCTTTAGTAGATTGCTCTGAGGGGCTAGGCATGGCAAAGTGAATGAGCAATACAAAAATATGCAGTAAGATTGCCAATATTGTTGCGGCAATAAAGACTCGGTCTTGCCACCAATGATGAAAAGGCTCTATGGATAAACTTCTTTTGTTCAACATAATCTTAAAAGCATATAAATGCCTTTTCCCCACGGTTTAATACCGAATAAAATACAAACTGATATTCAAATATGGATAAAAGTGTGATTCACTTCAAATATAGGGTTTTATCCATTTTCATTTTGTCAAAATGTATCAAGTAAATTTGCTACACTGCAATATCAAAACCCGTTTTTTATCATAATAAAGATTGTGTGGGCTCTTTAGTAAATTATCTTCTGGAAGTTCTTTTATGCAAACGCTATTTTCCTCATTAGTCAGACGCCTTCAAAAAGTCTATAAAAAAGCAGAAGCATTCATTGAGGAAGAAAGAGATTTTACATTATCGCAAACCTTTCTGAATGCTACTTTGCAACGTTACGTGACAAATAATGTTGAGTTTTTAGATGACCTACATGCAGATCTTTATCATGACTGGTTAAGATTATATGCAACCATGCATGTAAAAGGTTTAGAAACCACACTATCGGTTGATTTAAAACTGATCCAGATGGAATTTAATAAAGAACAACAACTTTTAGTTTTTGAACAAATTAGCAATACACAAATTATTGAAGCGAAATATAAAAACTTTTGGCAAAAGATCGCCGTAAAAGCCGCAGTTTTTTATTACCATAAAATTTTGAAAAAAGACCCTTTGGGGATGATTCTTGAACGTTTTAATGTAGCAGAAGAACGCGATGAACTCATTTTTCTTGATCTCAACCGTTGGTTTGGCAAAAAAGCCAGCATCATCGAAACATTAGGCAAAGTACATATAAATTACGCACGAGTGCGTGAAGCTGAGTTAGTTGTATTTGGAAATGTGAATTTAGCAGCCTTACTTTCTCGTGATCAGGACGACGATTTTGAAGAAGAATTCACAGATTCTGAAATAACGCCAATTCAGCAAAAAGATGAGTAAACGGTTTATAAATGAAGATGAATTAACTGCCAAAAAACACAAATAGATTACACATTTAGCATAAATCCTGATTTTTTCTCCATGATCAACAGGCATAATATGCTTAAGTTACAGATGCATCAGCACTGACTTTTTAGTCTGTACAAGGATATTTACTTATGGCAACAAAATTTCTGAAATCGTTTGGCATCGCAACAGGTATTTCAACAACTTTGCTTTTTGCAGGCTTCTCAAGCCATGCACTTGCCATGAGCCCATTTCAGGCAAATTATCAGTTTACTTACAATAATAAAGGCATGGGGTCGGCTACACGTGCCTTAAGCCAACAAGGTAATAACTGGACTTATAAATTCACTGCAAAAGCAGGCGGAATTGCGTCCGCAAGTGAAACAAGTAAATTTAGTTTCACCAATGGTAAAATTGGGTCTCAAAGTTTTAGCCGTACCAGCAAAATTTTGATTCATAACAACACCATGAGTATTAACTTTAATCCAAATAGCAAAACTATCTCTACCAAGAAAGATGATAAAGCTCGTTCATTTGCTTGGCAGGCAGGCGTTCTTGATGAGTTAAACGCAGAGTTACAACTGCGTGAAGACTTAAAAAATGGTTCACTGAAGTCCTCTTATCCACTTGCAGATGCAAAAGAAGTTGAAAATCGTCGATTTGTAAAACAAGGTAATGAGAAAATTAAAACCTCTTATGGAACATTCGATACCATTAAAGTGGTTTTACAACACAACAAACCTGAACGCAGTACAATCTTTTGGTTAGCTCCGAAATTAGATTATTTACCAGTTAAAGTCAGTCATATTGATGGTAAAACTTCTTATGGATTGTTATTAACAAGTTATACAGGTAAGACGAATTAAAGCTTGCATTTTTTTGGATGCTTTTTAAAATACGCATTTGCTTTAAAAAGCATCCGTCTAGAGGATTCTCCCGTGCACGCACTAGAACAGAAAATCTTAACAGAAGGTATCGTTCTATCTGATCAAGTCTTGAAAGTCGACGCTTTCTTAAACCACCAAATTGATCCTGTATTAATGCAGCAGATTGGTAAAGAATTTGCCGCTCGCTTTAAAGATGCAGGGATTACCAAGATTATTACCATTGAAGCATCAGGTATTGCACCTGCAATCATGGCAGGTTTAGAACTTGGTGTACCTGTAATTTTTGCTCGCAAATATCAGTCATTGACCTTAAAAGATGACTTATATCGCTCTAAAGTATTTAGTTTTACTAAACAAACTGAAAGCACGATTGCGATTTCAAATAAACATCTTCATTCAACTGATAAAGCATTAGTTATTGATGACTTCTTGGCAAATGGTCAAGCAGCATTAGGCCTGATTGATTTAATTCACCAAGCAAATGCAGAAGTTGTAGGTGTGGGTATTGTGATTGAGAAATCATTCCAACCAGGTCGTGATTTATTGCTTGAAAAAGGCTACCGCGTTGAATCATTAGCACGTGTACACTCTCTTACAGATGGCAAAGTTACTTTTGTAAAAGAATAAGATGTACACCTAAAAAAGAGCGGATATCCGCTCTTTTTTATTTGCTCAAAACTAAACTAAAAGCTTTTTGGCAACCTCTCCTAAACGTTTGCCTTGAGCTTCACACAAAATCTTTTCATCCTGACTTAAGTTTTGGTCATGACGCGGTCCACTTACATGGCTTGCGCCATAAGGTGTTCCCCCTGTTTTAGTATTAGATAAGGCTGGAATTGCATTAGGTAATCCCAAAATCATCATGCCATGATGAAATAACGGCGGTAGCATAGTGAGTAAAGTACTTTCTTGCCCACCATGCATTGAACCAGAAGAAGTGAAAACACAAGCGGGTTTATTATGTAATGCCCCATTGAGCCAAAGACTGGTTGTTTGATCCCAAAAATATTTCATTTCACTTGCCATATTGCCAAAACGGGTTGGAGAACCTAACGCTAAACCTGAACAATTCGCTAGATCATCTAACGTACAATAGATATCACCTTCTTCCGGAATACTTGGCTCGGCTATTGTGACAGCTGGAGCAATATTTGGTACTGTCCGAATTTTCACTGACATACCCGCAGACTCAACACCGTTGGCAATTAAATGAGCCATTTCTTTAGTAGAACCATATTTGCTGTAATAGAGTACAAGAATGTAAGGTTGCATCGGTTTCATAAATTTTGTTAAAAAGACACTATACGGGATTTTTTATTTTTTTGGCGCAACCAATTTTATGAAATTCTAAAGGTGATTGATGAGGTAGCACAAAAGATAATGCGAGCAAATTTCTCGGACTCATCGAGTAAAAAGTTTATCTACTTTTGGTAAACCCTTGCTTAGACAACAGAAAGCCTACTTTGTTGAAAAAAGTTTATGGCTACAATTCTTTCTATAGCACATAGTAAACTTACAGAACGACTTTAATTCTATAAGTTATTATTTTGCTTTAATCTACGATTTGAGTACTTAAGCTCATACTTTCATAAGCTATCAATCGCCCAACATGATGATTAAAAAAATCGGGATAGACGACGCATGTTACAACGTTTTTTAAGTAAACTTCCTTTTTATAATAAAACCTGGTTTCAGTTCGTTTTATATGTATTTAAGCGTTTTGAAGCTGATCGGTGCCGTGAACAAGCTGGCTCTCTCACCTATACAACGCTATTCGCAGTTGTGCCGATGTTAACGGTTTTTTTAGTAATTATTTCTTCAATCAAAGCGTTAGAACCCGCAAGACAACAGCTGCAACATTTAATTTATAGTAATTTTTTACCGAAAAGTACGATTGCATTTGATAAAGCGCTAAATGCTTTTACAGAAAAATCTAGCAACTTAACCGTTATTGGTGTGCTGTTTTTATTCGTTACTACTGTCTTAATGCTGACCTCAATTGAAACCGTCTTTAACCGTATTTGGCGTGTAAAAGAAACTCGTAGTGGCATTATGGGCTTTATGCGCTATTGGACAATCATCTCTTTAGGTCCGATTATTTTAGGCAGTGCATTTGTTATTTCATCAACAGTTGCATCGATGAACTTATTAAGCAATAACTTCACAGGTTATCAACTTGATGGCGCATTTCTACTCTGGCTAATTTCTTTTGTACTCACTATTTTGGGTTTCTTCATTTTATATTGGACCATTCCCAATCGTACAGTCCCAGTTTATGCAGCAGGAATAGCGGCTTGTTTAAGTGCGGTACTGTTCGAAATACTCAAAAATTTCTTTAGCTTTGTGATGTCAAATTTCACTAGTTATGAAATTATTTATGGTGCATTTGCAGCAGTGCCAATTTTTCTTCTATGGATCTTCCTGTCATGGAACATTATTTTACTTGGTGTAGAAGTAAGTTTTGCTCTAACTGCTTTTCACTCGGGTAAAGAGCAAAAACGTCATCCTGTTTTAATGCTATTAGATATTCTTGAGCTGTTTTATAAAAAACAGAAACTCGGTGAAAGTGTAAGTGACAAAGAAGCTTTAGAAATTTTAGGTCGCGGAGAAATTGGCCGCTGGCCAGCTTATGTACTTTTACTTGAAGAGCAAAATTTGGTTAAACGTACCGATAAAGATGAATATGTGCTTGCGCGCAATTTATCCCAAGTTGACTTCTGGAGCTTTTTCACTGCTCTTCCATACCCTTTACCATTACGTGAAGATGTTTTGAATGTACATGATGACGATGAATGGATGGAAAAAATAGGACCCGCCTTGGTCGAATCTAATGATTATTTAGCAGCAAAACTTTCTATTCCGCTCTCAACAATTTTTGAAGAGAAATAAGAAAGTAGAACTCTTCAATAGTACAGACACTCTTTCCTACCCAATAAAAAACCCTATTATTAAAAAAATAATAGGGTTAAAAATTGGCAATTTTAGGAGTGGGTTATGCTTTTACAAAAGTTTCCCATGCAAAATCTTGCGTTGCACCTTTTAATGTCATTTTCAACTGATCACCTGCATGTAATGGTCCAACCCCAGCAGGTGAACCTGTCATAATCACATCACCTGGCTCTAGTGAAAAAACCTGATTAATATCAGTTAAAAGTTCACCAATAGTAAACATTAACAGTGCAGTATTACCATCTTGACGCAATTCATCATTAATATGGAAAGTGAATTTGGTCTCTTGCCAATTGGTAATTTCTTTTGTATCAACCCAATCTGCCAAAACACAAGCACCATCAAAAGCTTTAGCTCGCTCCCATGGGTGGCCTTTACTTTTCAGATCATTCTGTAAATCACGCATTGTTAAATCAAGACCTAAAGTTACTGCTCCAATCGCTTTTAAAGCTTTTTCAGGATCTGTTTCACCTTTCAAAGGTTGATCAATACGTAACACCAACTCACATTCAAAATGGCAACTGCCCCACGCTGGATTCCAAGAAATACCGTCATTTAAACCAATCAAACTACTCGGTGGTTTAATAAATAATATAGGGCTGTCAGGCATAGCATTATTTAATTCTTTGACATGATCGGCGTAACTTCTGCCCACGCAAACGATTTTTGAAGGACGTGTATTCATGAGGCTTCCTTTGTTGTTGCGGCTAATAATTCCAATAATTTATTTCTTAAATGTATTTTCAAATATGGTTTGATCTGAAACCTGTGCAAATGCGCGCTTTGGTACAATAATTACAGTTTTATTCTTTAGCTCAAGCATGTAGGTCAATTTACCTTTAGCAAAAGTTTGCACATCCGTATATTGCATCACCTGCTTACGACCATTGGCATAAAGCTCAAAGTAATCTTGATATAAGTCGATTCCCTGCTCACTCTTTCCAAACTGGTAACGAACAAATTGACGCTTAAATAACATAGGTAAAAGCCAGTAACGCATCAGGCCTTGCATCACCAGAAAAAATACGCCTAACCCGACATAATATCGTCCAACCCCAGAGAGACCTAAATAAAATCCCCAAATAATAATTGCGATACTAATTGCAGGTGTAAGAAAACGGGTAAATTGCTTTTTCCCAAATGTCACTAATGAAAATCCATCTTGTGACTCTTCTAAATTCAAATAGTAACGTAAAGATAAAGCTGTTTTTTGCTCAGTCATTGCACTGCATCAATACTCAATAAATCGAAACTATTAGAGCATATTCATTTCAGCTTTAAAATGAATCAAAGGCTATTTTTTATTTTGTTTAAAAGTAGAGCTTATTATGAGATTCGAAGATCAACTACGTTGCATATATAGAACGTAGATTCATATTTTTTGAGTTTATCTCAGTTTTTAAAATTTCTACAATAAGAGCATTACCTTCTTAGTGGAATGTCTCATGTCTTTCTTTGCAAAATTATTTGGCTTAAATCAAAAAACAACAGTCTCAAAAGATGTGGTTACTCAAGCCACTCAAGAGTCCCCTCTTTTCAATCAGCCAAGCTTTTTAGAATTAATTAAAAAACGTCGTTCTATTTATTCGATCGGGAAAAACTTACAACATACTCCTTCGGAGATTGAAGGGTTAATTCAAGAAGCGGTCAAACATAGCCCTTCAGCATTTAACTCTCAGTCATCTCGCATTGTAATTTTATTTAATGAGTCTCATCAAAATTTCTGGAATATTGTTTTAGATGTATTAAAAACTATTGTTCCTGCCGAAGCACTGGCTGGAACTGAACAAAAAATTCAAAGTTTTGCAGCGGGTGCTGGTACAGTTTTATTTTTTGAAGACCAAGATGTGATTAAAGGTCTACAAGAGCAATTTGAATTATATGCTGATAATTTCCCAGTTTGGTCTGAACACTCAACAGCAATTGCACAATTTGCAGTATGGAATGTATTGGCTGAGCAAGGTATTGGAGCTTCTTTACAACATTACAACCCAATTATCGATGAGAAAATTAATGCTGCTTTTGATATTCCTGCGCAATGGAAACTAAGAGCCCAATTAGTATTTGGTTCAATTGAAGGCGAAGCAGGTGAAAAAGCTTTTATTGAAGACGAAAGCCGTTTTAAAACATTTGGCTAATTTTTTTCAACTTCAAATCATTTAAGAGCTGGTTGCCATGAGCACCAGCTTTTAAATCGAACTAATAAAAAACAGGTACAAAAAAACCGCTATATATAGCGGTTAATTCTTCAAGTGGTGCGCTCAGAGAGATTCGAACTCCCGACCCCTTAGTTCGTAGCCAAGTGCTCTATCCAGCTGAGCTATGAGCGCGTACTTGATGTTGCGCATTATACGCATTTTTTAAGGCTTAGGAAGCCTTTTTTCATCTTTCTGTCATCAAACGTCTAGTTCTTAGCCATCACTCAAGTTTACATAGCTTTGTAGCTAAAGTTATTGAAACTTTGCTCACCAAAGATGTATCTGAAATATTTTTTTTCAAATAAGTTTTATAGAATTTTTGAAGCTTTTTGCCATCTATCTAGAAGATAAAGGCTACTGTTTTAGTCAACATTATATAAATAATATATTTCTGGTTGAACCTAACCATTATAAGACTGTTTGAAATTTGACTAAGATAATGCCTCAAATAAGTGAAAATATGATTAAAAAAATAATTAGTTAAAATTATATAATATAAAAATTATTATTATTTTTATGTCTAAATTAAATAAATTATTATTTCTTTAAATATTATTTAATAACAAAAAATGTGACTAAAAATACACATTGACAGCTTTTGAGATCTAACCAATACTAAATCGCAATTATTGAGATACACATCTCATTAATTATAAAGCGCAATAAATAATACTTACTTAAAAATACAAAATTATATAGGAAATAGACCAACATGTTCTTACTAACAAACCTCGTATCTTCGATATCAAAAATTACTCAAGATTTGGGTAATATTGTATCGGTGAACACTACTGTAACTGGTAGTTCTTCTATTGAAGGCCAGATATCAACTTCTGGTTTACTTTCAGATACTCTATCTACAGTAACAAATACTCTTACAACAACCACAACAGGCCTTGTTTCTGATGCCGTTGGTACTGTTACTGGCAGTATCGGTTCTACAAGTCCTGTAGACACAGTAACTAATATTATTGGCGGAGTAACTGGCGGTATTGATCTTGGAACTTCTCCAATTGCTCCAGTTATTGACGTTGTTCAAGGTGGTATCGACATTCTTCAGGGTGTTGAAAGCCTAAAAACTGAAATCATCAACACAGGTATCGACACTGTTGCTGATACTATCATTGGTGTTCTTCCTCAAACTGAACACCCTGTTTCTGAAATTGCTGATCTTGGCACTCTAACTTTCGAAACTTCTCGTGACACAGTAAATGGCACGCTTGAAGTCATTTCCGATCTAGTGGGTGGAGACATTCAAGGCGCAACTGAGTCTGCTACTGGTGTCGTTGAAACATTAATCACTAATGGTACAACTGCGACAGGTATTGTTACTGACGTTGTCGGAAGCATTACAGATGTCGTTGGTGGTGTAACTGGTGGCGTTGATGGCAACCCGCTTGAAGTAATTACTGACATCATCGGTGGCGTAACTGGTGGTGTTGACGGTAATCCACTTGAAGTAATTACTGACATTATCGGTGGTGTAACTGGTGGTGTTGACGGTAATCCGCTTGAAGTAATTACTGATATTATCGGCGGCGTAACTGGCGGTATCGGTGATGGCACATCTCCAATCGCTCCAGTGATTGATGTCGTTCAAGGCGGTATTGATATTCTACAAGGTGTAGAGAGTCTAAAAACTGAGATCATCAATACTGGTATCGACACTGTTGCTGATACTATTATTGGTATTCTTCCACAAACTGAATATCCTGTTTCAGACCTAGCAGATCTTGGCACTTTAACTTTCGAAACTTCTCGTGACACAGTAAACGGTGCACTTGAAGTTGTTTCTGATTTAGTTGGTGGTGATATCCAAGGTGCTACTGAATCTGCTACCGGTATTCTCGATACGCTGATTACAAATGGCACAACTGCTACTGGAATTATTAATAACATTATCGGCGGCGCAACAAGTGGTGATAGCCCACTTGGCGTGGTAACCGACATTATTGGTGGTGTAACTGGCGGTGTTAGTGGTAATCCTCTTGAAATCGTGACTGACATTATCGGCGGTGTAACTGGTGGTGTTGACGGTAACCCGCTTGAAGTAATTACTGACATCATCGGCGGTGTAACTGGTGGTGTTGACGGTAATCCACTTGAAGTAATTACTGACATTATCGGTGGCGTAACTGGTGGTGTTGATGGTAATCCACTTGAAGTAATTACTGACATTATTGGCGGTGTAACAGGTGGTATCGGTGGTGGAACTTCCCCAATCTCTCCAGTGATTGATGTTGTTCAAGGCGGTATTGATATTCTTCAGGGCGTAGAAAGCTTAAAAACTGAAATTATCAACACTGGCATTGATACAGTTGCAGATACAATTATCAGCATTCTTCCACAAGCAGAACATCCTGTTTCTGAACTTGCAGACCTCGGCACATTAACTTTCGAAACTTCTCGTGACACAGTAAACGGTGCACTTGAAGTTGTTTCTGATTTAGTTGGTGGTGATATCCAAGGTGCTACTGAATCTGCTACCGGTATTCTCGATACGCTGATTACAAATGGCACAACTGCTACTGGAATTATTAATAACATTATCGGCGGCGCAACAAGTGGTGATAGCCCACTTGGCGTGGTAACCGACATTATTGGTGGTGTAACTGGCGGTGTTAGTGGTAATCCTCTTGAAATCGTGACTGACATTATCGGCGGTGTAACTGGTGGT
>NZ_JEXG01000050.1:0-24385 GCF_000581275.1 Acinetobacter sp. 809848 | reverse complement strand
CCTGCCGATAGCGTTGCCCATCCGAGCAATGGCAAACTAAACATCAAAATATAAAGCAGCCAATGTGATGCATGGGCCATAAACGCCTGCCAGCGCGGTACAGTCGGCGGCAAAGGGGGAATTGGAAAATAGAGTCGATTTATTAATCTAATGATGACCAATAATAAGATTGCGATTCCTAAAGGACGATGGATATCGATTAACCACGGACGCCAAGTGATTGAGGTTGTCATTCCCACACCAATAAATAGCATGGCCAAAATCGCTACTGCCATAAGCCAATGTAGTATTCGAGCAGTCAAATTAAAATGACGTGGAGCATTATTGTTAGATTTATTTTGCATGGCTGATCTCTCCTATTTGCCCACGGCATCCGTTGCTTTGCCAAATCCAATTTCACGTAAGCGAGCATTGTAAGATTGTGAATAGATGCTTGCTCGTGCGGCGAGTACCGGATCATCTGATAACTCAATTCCGGGTGGAACTAGTGTTGGGTCAAAGTTGATATCACGGCAAACGCCATTTACCTGTTCAGTTACATTTTTGACTTCCAATGTTCCTGCTATCACTTCTTTACGTTCTTTTGGCCAAGGTTGAGATGGGTCATTCACTGGGTCTCCCGGCTCGGCAAGTTGCAAAACTAAATCCCAATAGAGCGGCCCTTCAGCTAAACGTTTTTTGATGTCTTTAAATAAAAAATCATGGCCAGCTTGATCACGTTGTTCTTTCGTCAGGCTAATAAATTTTGCATGAGGACGCATAGACCAACGGACTGGCTGTTCTTGTCCATTGGCAGCCCGCAATATAAAAGCATTTACGACATAAAATTCTGCACCGCTGAAACTACCGGTTAATGGCATCTTCGCCTTTTGCTCAATAGACTTACGTGCTTCTGGATATTCTTTTAAGAAAGCCTCAACTAGGGCTGGATCAGGTTTGCCAGTAGCTGGAACTGGTTTAAATGCTTTTTGCTGTGCCAAAAAACCTTCAGCATTTCGTGTAGGGAAATAGGGAAAGTTGTTTAATTTCATGCGCCATTGTGAATGATCAGCTGCGGAAAGTAATAAAGCCATACTTACTGTTGCTGTCGAATTATCTGCCGCATGCGGGTTACCACTTCCAATAGAAAAACGGCCAATCGCAGGTATATCAGACTTGGCAAATACAGTGGCTTTAGAGAGTGCCGCTGCCGCACCATTACTGTGGTAAGTGCCATCAAAACAAATACCCTTACCGTGTGCACGTCGA
Organism: Acinetobacter sp. 809848; assembly: GCF_000581275.1. NCBI lineage: Bacteria > Pseudomonadati > Pseudomonadota > Gammaproteobacteria > Moraxellales > Moraxellaceae > Acinetobacter > Acinetobacter sp. 809848. The sequence goes on along the minus strand of NZ_JEXG01000050.1, from coordinate 23,137 downwards.
TATCCGGGATCAAAGTTATTTAATGAGTCTCCCAAAAAAGTTTTGCTTGTGGTGCGATGTCCAAATAGACCAGCGACCCAAGCAAATGCCAATACTAAAGAGCCCGCGATTACAGCAATACCCACGAATCGCAGCCAATACTTCTTTAGAGTTTTAAAATTCAAATTATTCATTCTTCATCCTGTGTAAATTGTATGGCTGCATCCCTAAAAAAGAGTTTGGTCATGTAAAAAGAGTATTACTTACATTGATGGAACCAAATTCAAAATTAGCTGAGTAAATAAAATCTCGAAAGTTCTGGATCCTATATGGCGATAAGCCCTAATATAATATTTATTTCTGGGTCATATAAGGTACGCACCCACTTACGGGTCCTAATCATCTTTTACGGCTGATAATCATTTTTAGATTTTTAACATAAACAAGCAACTGTTCTCATAAACAGCTGCTTGAGATTTCCATTTGTAAATAAAATTTAGCGCTTCATCTTATGAAATTGCCAAACTTTTTTCATTTTTTTTATAATCGTCAGAATCAAAATAGCTTCTAATCATATTGGCACTTTCTTCTGACTTTCTTTTTTCTTCTTCTAAATCAACTTTAACTTCTTGTCTGGCTTGATATTCAGCAGGAACCAAGCTAGTGAGTGGTGGAAGCTTAGGTCTGCCTCCAACTGTAATTCTTTCTATAAAGCTGGCTAACCACATAATGTATTCAAGCTTATTTTTATATTTGGGCATTAAACTGATATCTAACTTAACTAAGCACTGATCGGGCGGTTTGTTTAAACACGCTTCGAAATCAAAGTAATTACTTTTTAGTTTACATGAAGAACCCTTGAGCTCTTTTCTTATCGCACTCACTAAGTTATTGAGCTGCTCAATAGTGCTTTCAGAAAATAAATTTTTTTTCTCGAATTCTTCGTAAACCTTTTCTGCGATAGCTATAAATTTTGTCATCCCTATTTCCCTTTTATTATAGGCATTCTTATATCTTTTGCCTTTTAAGGAATTATGATGAATTAATCATTACAAAATGTAAGGGATTTTGGTTATTAAGTAATTAATATAAAACTTTTGCAATCTATTGCCCCAAACCGTCCGCAGGGATAAAAATTAATGATGAATAGATCACAAAAAATAAAGATTAATTCGTCTCTGTTAGACATAAATTATATAAAAATCTATCACCTTTTCCCGATCGATTCCCCCATCTGAACTTAAAAGCTGAATAATTGCACCCTCAATCATATATAAAAATAGCTTGGCGTCCTGAAAAGTCGCATCTTTCTTGATTGCTCTAAGCTGGCTATAGATTTCATTAATGAGCCACGTTCTATATCTCAACGCGGTTTGATAGGCTTTTGGATGGGTCAGTTTTATTTCAAACATGGCTTTAAACAATAAATAGTACAGTCCCTCTAAATCGGTATGTAAGAAATAAAGTTTCTTAAGTTTTTCCTTCACGCTTAAGCCTTGGTCGTACTCAACAATTGAAACCACTTTTTCTTTTAGACGTTCTTTTTGTACGATCAGACAAATTTCAATAAACCGCTCTTTTGAATGAAAAAAGTTATAAAAGGTCGCTTTAGTAATTTTTGACTCTTTCACAATTCTGTCGACCCCAACCGTATGAAAGCCGTGATGATGAAATAAATCAATCGACGTATTAATAACTTGAATAGCACGTGTTGAGAGAACTAACTTTGGCATAGTTTTACCGTTATAAAAATTCTTGTTGTATATAAATGAGATAAAAAACCTGTGCCCTTTCTGGGAGAAAAAAAAGGCACAGCAAAGCCTATAAAGACTGTGCTTGGCACATCTCAAGTTTATTGTTGAGTAAGTTTTTTGGTCGTGACGATTTAAAGCTTGAAAACCTTAGGGCGATCAAACTGCTTTAAACGTTTAAGCTGTGTCGTAATAGCTTATGGCAAGGGCCGCCAAGAAATAATGGATGTGCAAAGCCAACTCCTTTTTATTGGGAGTTCTGCCAGACATTAAATTTATGGTGGCAGAACGAAAGAGGGTTAGCAGACTGGTGAAAGATATAACCAGCACACCCGAAGGTGTCCCTCTCCCGTCCTACCGCTACGGGAGGGAACGAGGAGTTTACACATAAGAGTATCCCTCAGACGGAATAACTCTGATGCGATCTTTCATCTCGGTCTGCTAAAACCGACTGGCAATGTGGCCAGCAGGCAAAGGATAGTGCTCAACCCTATTGCAGTCAAGCACACAAAATGACATTTGTTTTAAAATAGATCATTAAAAAAGTAAGGCTAAATAATGAATAAGTTATTGTTAAATTGGGGTTTATAAAGAGGTGTTTTAGTTACTTAAATTAGAGGTCGGAATTCACTAACGACTATATAACGGATCTTCCTCAACAAAAAATACCTCACCCGATGAAGGTAAAACCCATTGATAAGTTCCTTCTATTTTCTGCATTTTTTCTTTAAACGTATTATATATTGCTACAAGGTTATGTTTTTCATCATATTCCCCTATATAGCCACGTTCCTTTTCTTCGTGAAAATCTCTAAACATTTTATGCATTTTTACGGCTCTAAGTTCCATCTCTTTTGACCTTCTTATTATTGATATAATTATTATGATCTCTTTTTCTATTTTAAATACTAAAAAAGTGTTCCAAAATATATCTTATAGTAATATCAATTAAATGGTTATTAGGAATTTAGTATTTATCAAACCTAAACTTTTCCATATCATAAGGTATATCTAGCTTCACGCTCCATTTGCTTAATTTTTCACTTATTATAACTGCATCAACCTCAAAAGCATCCTTATCACTAAAACCTTTTATTTTTAAAAAATTAACAAAACTTGAAGCATTTATTTTATTAAGATATCCAACTCTTAAAGTATCTATATAGACTGCGATTTTATCTGTTTCTTTTTCTAGGCATATTACAGCATTTTTAAAAACCTTAGTTCTATCACCATTTTGGTTACCGACTAAAGTTATCAGCTCTTCTTGGTATAAAGTTACAATAATTTCATGTTCAAAAAAGTTTTTGTTCTCTGTAAATATTTTACCAGCTATTTTTAGGGTACTTTCAGGAAGTTCCAGACTAACTTTAGAAAAAACTTTAAATAAAATATAAGCAAAAACAAAGAAAATAAAAATTATTATAATAAAAGACATATTCAAAATATTCCTCTTAATTTTATAAACTGGCAAAAAGAATAGTTATTCTTTCCACCAATCCATCATTTAAGAAAAAATAAATTTATTATATTATTATTTTTTCTCTTCTTTCTCATTTTGATTTACTTTTTCTACATCATTCTGATCAGGAGTTTTTGGTTCAAACTCTTTACCATCTTGCTGTTGCTGTTGTTGCTCTTTTGATTTGTCTTGATCGCTTTGAACTTGGTCTTGAGACATTAGAGTCTCTCCTATTTAATGGTGTGCAGATGATTATCTAACACTTAGTTAACATAGTCCTTTTAACTGTATATAGATACAACTCAAGTGTATCTGAATGTGATACTGTTGTTTATTATCATAATAATTTATATTTTTTAAATTATTTAAAATTATCTTGGTGATTAATATACTAAAAATAAAAAAAAGCACCTAAGATGCTTTTTTTATTTTTAAAATATTATTGGGCAATAATATTAGTAGCTGTAAGACCTTTTTGTCCTTGAGCTATATTAAAACTAACACGTTGACCTTCATATAAGGTTTTAAACCCTGAACTACTGATTTCTTTAAAATGTGCAAAAACGTCTGGGCCTGTATCTTGTTGAATAAAACCAAAACCTTTAGTTTCATTAAACCATTTCACTGTACCGATTGCTGTATTAGACATAATATATCCTTTGATTTTTAATAATATAAAGCCACATTTCATGACTCATTAAACTTTGAAAAAAATAATAACGAATTGAGTTTAAGATCTTAAAAAAACGAAGGATTATGAATAAAACTACGATACTAAAAGAGGATTTACTAATAAGTCTTTTTTTCTAGTTAAATCCAGTATACGCCAAATAAATATTTATACAACACATTTAAAAAATATTTATTTTCGTACCGTTATTTAAAAATAATAACTCCTAGATACAGAAATACTTTTCACAAAACCCGCCAACCAAAGAATAAATTCATGTTCATTATCAAAATTAGGGAGAAGGCTTAAATCAATTTTAACAATACGCTCTTTCATTGGCCTATTTAAACAACTTTCAAAATCAATAACAGGATATTTTAATTGTAAATTGTTTATAGCTGCTTCTTTTTTAATTTCAATTAACAGTCTATTTAGACAGTCAATTAAATCCTTAGATGACTGATTGTTAAAGTGAATATTTTTGTAAACACTTTCAGCCACATCAAAATATTTTTTCATTTCATCATCCATATTTCCCTCATTTTTTAATTAATTTGATTGAGTATGCATGTAAAACTGTATCTTTATGTTGTATAAATATATTTACAGATCGAATCCCCCACTTTAATTAAAAATATTTCCTCCAATTAAGAAATTAAAATAATATATTTAAATAAATTATAATTATCAAAAAACCATTGAAAACAATAGCTCTCTAGCTATATGTTAACTCTTGTATTTGATTAAAATTTTCTTCCACTTATATATCAACAGTCTATTTGATTCAAAGAAACATTATGTCGAGAATTAAGCACTTTCAGGCACATATCTCTACATAGAGTTCTCATAATCACCGCAATGTAAGCGAATTAAAGGCCTACCATAAAGCTTCCTTACTATTATTAAGAAGTTTAAAATGTCTGATTTCAAAGAATTTTCAAAAAAAACCACACAAAACCAAAATGATTCCAATGTGCAACCTAATGAGGATAAAACTGAAAAACCTGTACAATCGCCTGAAGAAGAAAATAATCCTAAAGAAAATAATAATGAAGAAAAAAAGGAATAAAATAATTGATAGCTCAAAAGCTCTATATTAAATAGAGCTTTTGTTTAACATCATATTAATTAAAACGTTTTATTCATTTCCCACAGTGAATCTAAAAAACGCTAATACATATATTTATTTTTAATTTAAACAAGTTCTAATCTTTTATTTAATATTAATTCAACTCTTCTTTGTGCATCACAAAAATCAATCTCTTCACTTATCCAAAATGTATGAAGCTGCCCATGTAGATGAAAATGCTCTTTATTATATTCAGAGCCATGATCAGAATAATGACTATCTACTCTGAAATGATTTTGATCGTCTTTTCTTTTTTTCCCATCAAGTATACCGCCAATACAGATATCCATTTTAATGCCAATAATTAATCGAAATTGACTATAACACATAGTGCACTGTGGCTTTAAAAAGAGTTGTTACTATTATCTTTACAGGATGATCAAAAATTTATGTTTGCAGCATATCTCCTTAAATTTAAAGAGAATAAATATATATTTCACGTGTCTAAAATACTTTAATATGTAATATAAATGTTGATTTATCTAAAATTTATAACATTTTCAAAATAATTCTTCTTACAGTAGATAAATCACTATATGCTGCATACACCTCTTACAGAAATTATTCTAATGTCACAGCAGACTCTGCTACAAGAATTGAACTCCAGAATCGACTATTACTCCACCAGAACAGATTACCCACTACGTAGAATTTTGATAGGTTACCGAGCATATGCAAAATTGATGTTATGTTCAGCTTTTTCAGATGAAGTTATAAATTCTGCAATTGACCCCAATAAACGGAAATATAAGAAGTTAAAAATTAAAGTCACCAAAGATGACGACCAACTCGACCTTGAATGAATCAATCTAACTAACAAATGAACATTTCCTTGTGCTCATTTACCGCTTCAATGACCGCAAAATGACAATGACCAATTCCGGCAATATTGTTGTAAACATCTAGATAGTGATGCCCTACTGCTGCCGCTTTGAACCCAGAAAATAATTTGCTCTTAAACTTATTTTTTCACAGGAAGTAGTAAAACAGGGTCTTCAATATCGTAACCAGTTTCTTCTGGAACCCCCAGATATTTAACGACAACCAACCTCTTATTGTGTTTAGGCACGCTATAATTTTGGGAAATTTTTATTGCTTTGGTGTAATGAACCGCAACATGGGTCTTACTTTGTAAAGACGGCGATTTTACAACATATTCTGTTTTATATTGCGTGATCTTTCCTGAAGGATCAAACCAAGACGATACTTGATTCTGATGAGTTTTTAATGTTTGAATTTTTACGGTCTTACTATTACTTACGACTAATGGGGTTAAATTCTTTTTAATTTTATTTAGAGCTTTATCAAATGCTCTACTATCTTGATCATAATCAATCTTATGTGTTTTTGGATTGATATAGAGAGATTTAACTTCAATAAGTTTGTCAGGCGATTTACTATTTAATAGATAATAATATAGTTGTGGTAAACGTCCTCGACCATCTTCATAGTGTCTTAATACATAAAGTTTCTTCTCTTTTTGCTGATAGCCCAATACTTCAATTTTTTGTCCACCGCCCACTGTCGCATAACTATGTGCGGATAAAGTAAGAATGGTGCTAAAAGTTAGAAATTTTAGAAATTTCATGAGTTCATATCCTTGTGATCTGGTAACTATATTGTATAAATATCAATCAGATTAAAATGATACTTGAGTAAGTGTTACTTACTGTTTTTATATTCTTTTGTACAGAAGTATAAAACTTAAAAAAGAGGCCGAAGCCTCTTTTTTTATCGCAATCAAACTCAGTCATCAATCATGGCGAACTCTTGCTCAGGCGTACCTTTCACCAAATGATGACGGCTATATAACAAGTAATAGAGTATAAATCCGACATAAATCAGCGCGGCCAATAACCAAACTTTTGGATTTACCATTAAACCTGCAACTACAGCAACAGCAGCAAGAATCAAGGCAATACAAGACGTCCACATTCCACCAGGCGTTTTATAAGGACGTGGTAATTCAGGACGAGATAAACGCAATTTGATATGTGAAAGCATCATCAACACATAAGAAATTGTTGCGCCGAATACTGCCATTAAAATGAGTAAATCACCCTCACCTGTTAAAGAGAGTAAAAAGCCAATAATGCCTGGAATGATAATGGCCCAATATGGCGCCTTATTTTCATTGGTAAGCGATAAGTTTTTTGGCAAATATCCCGCACGTGACAATGCAAAAATCTGGCGTGAATAGGCATAAATAATTGAGAAGAAACTTGCGACAAGTCCAGCAAGACCTACAAAGTTAACAAAACTTGCTAACCATGTGTGCTGACCATACACAGCAATGAGTGCATCAACTAAAGGTGCTCCCGAATTTTTTAAAGCATTTGAACCCGCAGCGCCTGCTCCTAAAAATAAGATTAAAAGTGCAAACGATGCCAATATTAACATTGAACCAATCAAACCTCGTGGCAATGAACGTACTGGATCTTTTGCTTCTTCGGCTGCTAGTGGTACCCCTTCAACTGCAAGAAAAAACCAGATGGCATACGGTACTGCAGCCCATATTCCCATATAGCCAAACGGTAAAAAGCTACTTGCACCTGCATGAGAACTGACTGGAATATCAAATAAACGCGCACTGTCAAAATGTGGAAGCATCGCAACAATGAATACGACCAGTGCAATACAAGCAACGGCGGTAATTCCAAACATGATTTTAAGTGCTTCACCTGCGCCTTTGAGATGAATGCCCATAAAAACTAAATAACAAATTAGATAAACAGCCCAGCCGCCAATTCCAAAGAGTGATTCGCAATATGAACCGATAAATACGGCAATCGCAGCAGGTGCAATTGCATATTCAATTAAAATCGCAGTCCCTGTGAGGTAGCCTCCAAAAGGACCAAATGCAACGCGGGCAAAACTATAGCCACCGCCAGCTGTAGGTAACATCGTTGACATCTCAGACATCACAAAGCTCATGCAGAGATACATAAACGCAACGATGACTGTTGCAATAAAGAGCCCACCCCAGCCGCCTTGTGCCAGCCCAAAATTCCAACCCGCAAAATCACCCGAAATGACATAAGAAACACCTAGCCCCACTAAAAGTAACCAACCTACTGCCCCCTTTTTTAACTGACGTTTTGCAAAATACTCTGCGTCCTGTTGTAGAGCACCCACATCTACGCTTAATTCTGACTCTTTCATTGTCGTATTGCCTTATCGACTAAATTTACACCACCAATAGTTGCGCAAAAGATATTCATAAAACTTGACAGCAAAACATCTCCCCGACCACTTGAAGTCAAGTTGATTCATTTTTTCTTTTATAAGATCGACGGCATCTCAACACAGAACGTGTTTAAAAATTAAATTGAGGAGTTGGGTTATGTCTGTAGAACAAAATGAATTTTTAAGCCAAGTTCAATTACAAATACTGGCAGAACAAGCAATTAAGCAATATCCCTCGGAATATCAAGGACAGGTCAAACTGCTGTGTCAGTCTGAAAATGCAACCTTTCAGATTTCAACTGGCTCTACCCGATATGCACTTCGAATTCACCGTCCCAACTACCACAGCAAACTCGATATACAAAGCGAGCTTGAATGGTTAGATGCTTTAAATGCGAGTGGTATTCAAGTTCCTGTTGCGATTGCAGATCAATCAGGTGAGCGTGTCATTACTTTAAAACTATCGAATGATATTTATCGTTATGCAGTCCTTTTCAACTGGGTTGAGGGCGATATGCCGACTGTTGAAGTTGACCCCACTGCATTTGAGCAATTAGGGCAAATTACCGCAAAGTTGCACGTACATAGTAAGACATGGCAAGCGCCTGAAAACTTTCAACGTATTGTGTGGAATCATGAAACCATGATCGGTGCGGATGGACACTGGGGAAACTGGAAAAATGCACCTCATTTAAGACCTCAAGATCACGGCGTGATTGAAGAAGCCATTGCACAAATTTCGAAAGATTTAAATTTCTTTGGCAAAACCCAAGAACGTTATGGCTTGATTCATGCCGATTTGCGTTTAACTAATCTATTACTACAACAAGAACGTATCGGCGTGATCGATTTTGATGACTGCGGCATGAGTTGGTTTATGCATGACCTCGCTGCTGCAATTAGCTTCAATGAACATTATGCAAATGCACCTCATTGGGTTGATTACTGGTTAAAAGGCTACGAGCGCGTAGGTCATATTCAATCCGAAGAATATGAAATGATCCCGACTTTTATCATACAACGCCGCATTCAAATGATGGCTTGGAATGGTTCTCACGCACAAACAGAAATGGCTCAAAGTCTTGGCGATCAATGGTCCAATGAAACTGTGCGTCTCTGTAAAAAATATCTAAACGGACAAATGCCTGTCGGAATTTGAAAAGTGATTTAGATCACTTTTCCTCATTTTCATTTTTTGTTTTTAAGTTTTATAGAATTTAAAGGAAGGGTTTATGCAAGCTACCCATCAACTGAGCAAAGTTGCCAAAGCACTATTACTCACCAGTAGTCTGGCAAGTATGATTGCTCTAAGCGCATGTAATTACAACCCTATACAAAGTACATCTCCCGCAGTCACTATTCCCAAAAAGGAATATATCCAAAAAGGTCAATGGGACGCTTTTAACTTTGACCAACTTAATCAATTGATTGCTAGTTATGGGAAAGATAGCCCAAACTATAATCCTGAAAAACGCCCATATATTGTCACTGACTTTGACAATACTTCGGTATTTTTAGACATCGAAGAAGCAACGTTAATTTATCAACTTGAACACTTAGCGTTTAATGTCACGCCAGAGCAGCTTAATCAGATTATTCGCAAAGGAATTAGCTCACAAAATTTTGAAGCAGCCTACAACAACCAGCAAGGCCAAGCTGTCAATATTGATAAAATTGCCCCAGATATTATTGCCAGCTACACATGGCTTTATCACCACTATAACGGTCTAAAAGGTAAGCAAAGTCTGGATCAAATTAAACAAGATCCGCATTATCTCGATTTCATTACTAAAATGAGATATCTATATGCGGCAATTGGAGACACGTTTGATCATGAAGTTGCATATCCGTGGGTCACTTATTTATTTACTGGGCTTACCGAACAACAAGTCCGTAATTTGGTGAAAGCAACGGTGGCTTGGCAAATGCAGCAACCGATTGGACCCGTGACATGGACCTCTCCCGCTGCACTTTCGGGTCAAGCAGGCGTTGTGAAAACCACTTGGGAAAATGGTTTAAGACCATACCGTGAAATGCAAAATCTATTTAAGGCCTTTCAGGATAATGGCATTGATGTCTATGTCTGTTCGGCATCTTTTATTGATGTGATTAAGGAAATTATTTCTAATCCAGAGATTGGCTATAACATTAATGAAAAAAATGCCTACGCGATGGAGTTAGAACGAGATACACAAAATCGAATTTTATCCGAGTTTCGTCATGGCTATGCGCAAACTCAAGGTAAAGGCAAAACCGCAACCATCCAGCGTTTTTTAGTCTCTAAATATGGTTATGGGCCAATTTTTATCGCGGGTGACAGTGAGGGCGATCAAAATATGATGCAAGATTTTGCGGCGACTCAGAAGGTACTAATTATCAACCGATTGCGCAGTCCAAGTTCAGATATTGGAAAATTTTCTCAGCAGGCTGTACAGGGCTATGGTCAAGCCAATACTAAGTTTTTACTACAGGGCCGCGATGCCAATACAGGTCAATTTAGACCTTCAATGGCCAGTTTAAGTTATGGTGCGCAAACGGCAAAAACTACAAAAAATTAGTATTTCACTTATTTTCTCATGCCTACAATACATGTTGTATGCATGAGAAGCCGCCTAATTTCTTGTTTTAGTTCTGCCCTTTTTGCCTATCTCTAATGCATTTTCTGCCTTCTTTTAGTTCGCTACCCAACCTAAAGATATCTTCTTAAAGAATCAAACCTGAAACTTAAAACACCAACACATAAACAATTGTTTTACAAATACTTTTAACCACACAAAATCATGGACGTAAGCAAAAACTGGTATGGCTTTTGCTTAATATAATAATAGTTAGGAATAAATATCATGAGACTTGACATGTTACATCTCAATCCAGCTCATCTTGTCGATTCAAATATGTGTAATCAAGGTGTATTGTCTGCAGCCGCCTCTGGATTAAGCGAGTTTATTCATCAAAAAGGTGCAGATGTTGATCGTGTTTTAGGAATTAGTGGTATTAATCCTGAACTTCTCATCAGCCCAACTTTGAGCTTACAACTACCCAATTATTGCAAGGTGTTAGAACAGGCAGCCTTGGTTTCAGGTTGTGATAATTTTGGTTTGCATTATGGTCAACAGTTTCAACCGAAATCCTTAGGGCTTATTGGGTACATTGGTCTTTGTTCAAACACATTAGAGTCTGCACTCATGAACATGACCAATAACTTTTATTTACATCAGAAAGATACCCTCAATCGAATGGTCGATTTAGGAGATAGCTGGCGCATAGATTATCAGGTTCAACACGGCGCGATTTTAACTCGCCGCCAAGATGCAGAACTCACCATGGGCATGTTTATGAATGTGATCCGTGAAGTAATGGGCCCTCATTATTCACCACGCGCGATTCACTTTGAACATACTCGACCTGAATTCTGGCAAGAACACAGCAAATTATTTAACGCACCTGTTTATTTTGATCAGCCTTTTAACTCCATCATCATTTCAAAAAAAGACGTCCAGCATACTATGCCGGGACGTGATTCTATTTTATTAACAGTGATTCTAGATACATTGCACCTACTCAATCGTGCTTCACCAAGTCAATGTCTTGCAGATCAAGTCCGCTCTCACATCCAACTTGAACTCAGTGAAGGTGAACCAAACCTTGAAAAAATCGCTCATGATATTGGTTTAACGAGTTGCACCCTTACCCGCCGTTTAAAAAATGAAGGACTGACCTTTACCCATTTAGTCGATCAGGTCCGTTGTGAGTTGGCCGAGCATTATATTAAACAGAAAAATATTCCAATTTCAGAAATGGCATTCTTATTAGGTTATTCAGAAGTAAGTGCGTTATCTCGTGCATTTAAACGCTGGTTTGGTGTTACACCACGTCAATTAAGACACTAAAACATTGCAAATACAGGCCTTGAATAAAGGCCTTTTATTATTTAAGTAATTCGAGATAACTTCTAACTACACATAAGATATGAACAATAAAATACCCCTCAAATTAGATTTAACATCCAACTTGAAGGGTATTTTTTATAGAAGGTCTTACTTTAATTTTGTTAAGGCTTGATCTAAAGCACCGACTAACCAATCGATATCTTTTGTTTGGAAAGCCAAAGGTGGCCGCAGTTTCAATACGTTGCCATAAGGACCTGCAACTGAGGTTAAAACTCGATGAGTATTTCTGAGCTCTTCAATAAGATTCAAAGCCAATGCTTTATTTGGTTCTTTTGTGGCTCTATCTTTAACCAATTCAAATCCTATAAACAGACCAGCGCCACGTACATCACCAACCACTTCATGTTTTTCCATAAGTTTAGTGAGTTCTTTTAGAAGTAGCCCTCCCACATATTTACTATGGGTTTGCAATTCTTCTTCCTGAATCACTTTAAGTACAGCCTGAGCGGCTGCCATAGAAACAGGATTACCACCAAAGGTATTAAAATATGGAATTTTATCGCTAAAAGCAGCAAGGACTTCACTCTTGGCTAAAAGCCCTGACACTGGAACACCATTACCCATTGGTTTACCTGTGGTAATTACATCAGGAACAACGTTGTGACGGCCAAAGCCCCAGAAAGAATCGCCAGTGCGCGCGAACCCCGGTTGTACTTCATCAGCAATAAAGATACCGCCATTGGCATGCACGACATCAACCGCTTTTTGTAAGAACCCAACAGGATTAGGCATCACACCGTCAGAAGAAAATATGGAGTCCGCCAAAAAACCTGCAAACTTGATGCCCTTTGCATTCATATCATCAATTTGCTGTTGAATCTGCAGTGCGAACCATGTGCCCAAATCATCAGTTTGAATCCGATAATAATCAGGTGCTGGAACTAGGCGAGTTGTATCATCTAAAGGTTGTTCAGTTCCCAGTGCTGGAGAGCATCCTGAGGTTAAGCTACTGGTCCCATGATACGCTTCTTGAGACACAATAATTCCTGTACCGCCGCTATATTCGCGGGCAATACGAATCGCTAAATCATTCGCTTCCGAACCTGTACACATATACATGGCACGGTCAATTTCATCGGGAGTGGTTTGTAAGAGTTCTTCGGTATAATCCAAAATATTTTCATGTAAATAACGGGTATGGGTATTGAGCATTTTCATTTGCTCATTTACCGCTTCAATGACCGCTGGATGACAATGACCAATGCTGGCAACATTGTTGTAAACATCCAGATATTGATGACCTGCTGCATCCCATAAATATTGCCCCTGACCCTTCACCAGATGCACGGGATTACGATAAAACAAGCGATAGGATTCACCTAAAATTTTATTTCTTTTATCTGTCAGTTTTCGGGTAGCATGGTCCAGCTCAGCAGCATGTTCTGGACGAAAGCTATTGGTATCCATAATGGTTGAACGCGTACCCATGAATGACTCCTCTATTTATATTCAGCATAATTTTGCGCGAGACAATGACTGACGTAGGCAATTCATACTCTGATTCGACATATTTCAGTATTTGTTTGAAGTTACGCAAACCATATTGCTTAAGTATCTTTAAAAAAACTTGACCTCAGACCACTCAAGCCACAATTTGAAGTCAACTTATTGGTCTTATATTTCAGGGTTTCACTACTCTTTTTTTCAATAACTCAAATTTGTTACCATTACACATCTGGAGTGACTCCAAATCGCTTTATACTATGGATGCCAATTTTCAAAGTTCATCCAGTTGTGTTCTTTTCTTGAATGACATTCATTTTTAAAAGACTTGAAATTGGTTAGATGACCAAACGTAAAATATTATTGATTTTTTAAGGGTTTAATACGCATGAATAGCGCTGAAATCATGGCTGACTTATCTTCTCACACACCTATGATGCAGCAATATCTCAAAGTTAAAACGGACTATCAACATGCGTTGCTGTTCTACCGTATGGGTGACTTTTATGAACTCTTCTTTGAAGATGCTCATTTAGCAGCCAAGCTTTTAGGCATTACCTTAACCCATCGTGGCAAAGCTAGTGGCCGACCTATTCCAATGGCGGGTGTTCCCTATCACTCGGCAGAAGGTTATTTGGCGCGTCTTGTTAAAGCTGGGCGTACTGTCGCCATTTGCGAACAAGTTGGAGAAGTAACAGGTAAAGGCCCTGTTGAACGTAAAGTTGTTCGTATTCTGACCCCTGGTACATTAACTGATGATGCATTACTCAGCAGTTATCAATCATCTAATCTCGTTTCATTGTGCATTCATCAAAACCAGATTGGTTTTGCTTTACTTGACTTGAGTGCAGGCATTTTTAAAGTTCAACAACAAGATTACAAGCCAGAACAATTGCCTATTGAACTTGCGCGTTTAATGCCAAGTGAGATCTTGATTGATGAAGACTTGGTCGATACCAATATTATCGAACAAATTAAAAAGCATTTAGATTGCCCTGTTACTAAACGTCCAAATGTAGACTTCAACCTAAATAATGCACAAAAAACCTTATGTGATCAGTTTACAGTATCAACACTTTCAGGTTTTGGTTTAGACCCATTACCTTTAGCCAAAGCTGCTGCCGCTGCACTTATTCACTATGCAAAAGAAACCCAAAAAACTGCATTACCGCATATTCGTTCAATCCAACTTGAACAAAGTACAGACTTTATTGCGCTCGACCCAATTACACGTCGCAACTTAGAAATTATCGAACCATTATTTGAACACGGAACATCATTATTCCAACTAGTAAATGATTGCCAAACTGCAATGGGCGGCCGTCTATTAAGCCGCACACTCATGCAACCTGTGCGTGATACTGCATTACTTGATGCTCGTTTAGATGCGATTGAGCAACTCATTCAGGGATATCACGAAAACCCAGTTCGTTTAGTGCTTAAAGAAATTGGTGATATTGAACGTGTGCTTAGCCGCGTTGCACTAGGCAGTGCGCGACCACGTGATTTGGTGCAACTTCGTCATGCATGTGCACAAATTCCAGCTTTAAGAACGGCGTTAACTCCAGTCATTCAAGCGAAGAAATCTAAGTTATTAGTTCAACTAGATGAAGAACTTGGAGACTTCAAAGCGCTTCATCAGCATTTAATGGCAGCTATTGTTGAAAACCCACCGGTATTACTTCGTGATGGCAATGTAATTGCAGAAGGATATGATGCTGAGCTTGATGAATTACGCCAAATTCGTGATCATGCAGGTCAATTCTTAATTGATCTAGAAATTAAAGAGCGTGAACGTACCGGCATTAATACCCTTAAAATCGGTTATAACCGTGTAAGTGGTTACTACATTGAACTGACTCGTGCTCAAGCAGAACAAGCGCCAGCCGACTATATCCGTCGTCAAACTTTAAAGAATGCTGAACGCTACATTACCCCTGAGCTAAAGAGTTTTGAAGATAAAGTCCTGTCGAGTGAGTCACGTGCGCTGTCACGTGAAAAAGCATTATTCGAAGCTTTGCTTGAAAACCTTCGCGAAAATATCGCTCATCTACAAATGATGAGTTCAGCAATTGCTCAAATTGATGTCATTGCAAACTTTGCTCATCAAGCACGTTTAAACAATTGGGCGCGCCCTGAATTTACTCCGGAAACGGGCATTAAAATTCAGGCAGGTCGTCATCCTGTCGTTGAAGCATTAAATAAAGCACCATTTACCCCAAATGACACTTTCCTTGATGCTCAGCACCGCATGGCAATTATTACCGGTCCAAACATGGGCGGTAAATCAACCTTCATGCGCCAAACGGCATTAATCAGTTTACTTGCTTATTGCGGTAGCTATGTTCCGGCTAAAGCCGTCAAACTTGGTCCAATTGACCGAATTTTTACACGTATTGGTTCAGCCGACGATTTATCTACAGGCAAATCAACCTTTATGGTCGAGATGACTGAAACTTCGCAAATTCTGCATCATGCCACCAACCAGTCGTTGGTATTAATGGATGAGGTTGGCCGCGGAACCAGTACCTATGACGGTTTATCTTTAGCATGGGCATGTGTGGTCGATTTAACCAAGCGCGTAAAATGTTTATGTTTATTCGCGACTCATTATTTTGAGTTGACCGAACTTGGTAGTGAAGCAGGAATTGATAACTATCATGTCACGGCGCAAGAACTGAATGGCAATCTGATTTTATTGCATAAAGTTCAACAAGGCCCTGCAAGTCAAAGTCATGGTTTACAAGTTGCAAAATTAGCGGGTATTCCTGCCAATGTTATTAAAGAAGCACAGAAGCGTTTACGCATTTTAGAAAAACAGCAGCAACAACATCTACAAACCAGTTTTCAAAATGATTTGTTTGCTCCACCAGATGCAAACTCTGGTTCACAAATCATAGAGAAAGTTGTCGAAATTGAAGTTTCATCCCCTGCTCTAGATTTACTTAAACAAATTGAAGTCGATAACTTATCGCCTCGTCAGGCACTTGAACAACTCTACGAGTTAAAAGCTGCACTCAAATCTTAATAAAGTAATTCCGAATAAGCAGGCTTAGGTCTGCTTATTCATATCGGAGAATAATATTTATATGATCTTAAGATCTTTACAAAATTCAGAAATCGATCTTATTTGGCAGCACATTAGCCGCCGTGAATTAATCACTCAAAACTACATACAAAAACAGCAACAGTTAGAATTGGTTGATTGTTTTTTTGATGTACAAAATTGGGATTCATATCATTTAGAAAATGACCCACCTAAACTCAAACAACTCTTTGCACAAGGTTCAATATTTGTCGGTGCATTTGATGCTTCTGAAAAGCTCGTTGGTATAAGCGTAGTCTCAAATCAACTTATAGCGGATTACCCCCAAGCAAAATTACTCCACTATTTCTATGTCGATGCAAACCAACAAGGTCAAGGCATTGGCGCTAAGCTTATGCAAGCCGCAAAAGAGTCAGCCAAGCAACTCGGTGCAGACCAACTGTATATTTCAGCAACCCCAAGTCGACGCACTGTAGACTTCTATATGAAGCATGGCGCGCAACCGTTAAATGCTCCAGATCAACAACTTTGGCAGCTCGAACCTGAAGATATTCATTTACTATGTAAGCTTTAGCTCTAAAAATTTAAGATTTTCTAAGCAAAAAAGCCGTAAATCAAAATTTGTAAAACAAAAAATGAAAAGTTAAGGTATTTATTAAAATAGATACCTTGACTTAAATGACATCTAAATAATTAAATAAAATATTTTTTAAGTTATTGTTTTATAAAATATATTATTATTTTAATTTTATAGACTACGCTCTGCTGGGTTTACAAGATATGTTTGATTATCAACGTATTAACTTATCTTCATATGCATGAATAAAGAATATCAATAAAAGCAATTGTTTGTTTACCCCTTTTTTGCCTAAAATAAGCTATTCGAAATGAAACCATATTTTTTAGGTAGCTGTCGCCATGACCTTTGTTGTCACTGAAAATTGTATTAAATGTAAATACCAAGATTGCGTAGAAGTTTGTCCTGTAGACTGTTTTTACGAAGGTCCGAATTTCCTAGTGATTAATCCGGATGAATGTATTGACTGTGCATTATGTGAACCAGAGTGCCCGGCAAATGCAATTTTCTCTGAAGATGAGTTACCTGAAGGTCAAGAAGTATTTATTGAATTAAATGCTGAACTTTCTCAAAAATGGCCTAACATTACTCAAATTGGCGATCAGCCAGCTGACCGTGAAGAATGGAACGGCAAACCTGATAAATTACAATATCTTGAAAAGTAATTTCAAAAAGATCAGCAATCGCTGATCTTTTTTTATACCCTATTCAAACATTTCATTGCAAATTCCTCGTAATTTGTGCACTGTTTTGCATTAAAATACCCGCAATATTTATAAGTGCTTAATTTTTCTTATGCGGAAGTTTTTGCAGAGTCTGGTGCCCTTATGCATAATCCCAGCGGTTATGGTAGGTTGTGTCAGCTCTCCCCAACACACAACAACAGGCAAAACCTCTCCAAGTGGTAAACGAATCTTTATTCCACAAGAGCGCGTTATTATCGAGCGCCCAATTCCCCCTAAAGTTGAGCCTGCATCTTATCGAAGTTGGTTAAGTTCTGGTGAAAATTACCAACGTGTTCGTGAATACGAAAAATTCTTAACCCGAAATAACGTTGCAGGCATTGTGCCAAGCTTTGAGTTATTACGTTCAGCACGTGATTGGCAAAAATGTGGCCGCTCTGAATATGCTGTACCTAATCGCGAATTATGGGGAAATTCTTTATCTACCCTACGAGTATTTAAATATTTAGTTGCCGCAAAAGTTCTTACCGACTTTGAAGTGACTTCGGTTTACCGAGATTTACCTTTAAATGAATGTGCAGGTGGCGCAAGCTCATCTAAACATTTATTTAACTCGGCAATCGATTTCCGTATTGGTCCTGAGTTCCCACAAGCTCAAGATTATGCATTTATCGAAAATACCAAGTTTAAACTTTGTCAGTTCTGGGCACAGCATGGTCAAAGCTTAAATATGGGTATTGGTCTATATAGTTCTGGGCAAATTCATATCGATACTCAAGGCTATCGTACTTGGGGACCTGACCTCACCCGCAACAGTTCAATGTGTAATTTCTAATAAAAAACTCCTTTCAACTGAAAGGAGTTTTTTTTATTGTTCATTTCCCAATCAACCAAAATTTCTTGAACCGAAGATTTTTGCACTCTAGGCATAAACGTTTAAAATAGCCCAATCAACATATAGGTAAATTTGATTATGCAGCAGATGTGGACAGACATTGACCAATATATCGATTCACATTTAATTCCTGAAGACCCGCGACTCGAATATGCATTAAAGAATACCGACGAACACGGCTTTTCAAATCATCTTGCAGTAGCACCTAACCAAGGTATGTTCTTGCAGATGCTTATTCAAATGAATAAATGCAAACGAGTTTTAGAAATCGGAACCTTTGCTGCATATAGTACCATCTGGTTAGGCCGTGCCTTACCTGAAGATGGTTATTTACTCACCATAGAAGGCCGTGCTACTCACGCAGAAATGGCACAGAAAAATATCGATCATGCCAATCTTCCTGTAAAAGTTGATCTTCGAGCTGGCCGTGCTGCAGATATCCTTTCTGCAATTGATCCTCAATCAATCGAGCCTTTTGATTTTATTTTCATTGATGCAGATAAACAGGGTTATCCTGAATATTTAGAATTGAGTCTGAAGTTCTCAAGATCAGGTACGATTATCGTGCTCGACAATGTAATTCGCGCAGGTGATATTTTAGATCCTGACAATAAAAAACCGAGTATTGAAGGCATCCGTGAAATGTTTAAAGCCTTAGAAAACCATCCGCAAATCTTGTCTTGTACAGCTCTGCAAACAGTTGGCTCAAAAGGTCATGATGGCTTCGCAATTGCAATTGTGAAATAATGGTTAAAAAATCATCTTTTTTATTTTATTATTTATAATCAATTAATTACTTTTATTACTGTTGCTTTTCCATATAGTTATCCACAAGATTTGCGGATAACTATATGCAAATCTCATCATTTAGCCACAAGTAATGGCACAGTCGCGTTTCGGAATATGGTTGTCGCAATACTTCCCAAGAAGAATTGGTGAATTTTGCTATGACTAAATGCCCCTAACACAATAATTTGAATACCGTGTTCTTGTTGGTACTCTAAAATATTTTGTGCAACATCGCCATAACGGTAAACGGTAACTACATCTAGACCCGCTTGTTTAAGATAATGCTCTGGTTCATTTAATATTTCTGGATGATCACCTACATACACCAAATGACATTGCAGTGTTCGCAATAAGTCACTTTGGGCAATACGGCGCATCATTTTTTGACAAGTTGGCGAATATTCATAAGCAAAGATAAATCGTGTTGGCACTTTAAAGTTTTCACCAATGGTCAACACAGTACAATTTGCACCACGAATGAAGTTTTCAACATTGCTACCAATTGGTTTATGTTTCTCGGCTGCTCTTTCCCCGACTCGACCTAAAATAACGATATCATTTTCATGCAAGAGATTAAAACTTTGTTCTAAAAAATCACCTTTTTCTTGAATTTTTGAACTGGTAATTCCGTGTTTTTCTTGAATAAGATCAGAAATATGGCGGAGTAAATTATTACTATAATCTAACGCGAGTTCACTTTGTTTTTGCTCTAGCTCAGCTAACTCTTTTAGCAGCATTGCATTGCTTTCAAAGCCGATTACCCCACTAATTTCACCAAGATGATAACTGGCTGGGTAATAGTCCAGAATTTGTAATAATACAAGTTCCCGTCCGGTTGCTTTAGCAACCCATGCTGCTGCATCTGCAATAGCATTAATACACGGTGATGAGTCAATACACGCAATAACACGGTTCATGTTAGCCTCTCTTCTTCAGGTCTATTGCCTTGGAGATTATTATTAAAACTTAGCTTTAACTTAACATAGATAAAAATTGGTATGTTAAGGTTTATGTATAAAAACCAACTTTTTTGTTTAAAGATCAAACATTTTATTACATTCTTGAGACTGCATTATTCTCTTAAACGAATAAATTTTGCGGGGTTCCCACCGACAATATGGTACGGCTCAACATCTTTAGTCACCATACTATTCATCCCGACCACAGCATGTTTACCGATTTTAATACCGTCTTTGATCCCCACATGTGCACCCAACCAAACGTCTTGCTCAATTTCAATTCCTTTGGACGTAACTGGCTGTTGGTAAAGTGGACGGTCTAGTTGCATCCCATGGTCAAATGCATATAAATGGCAATACGCGGCAATACGGACTTGATCATGCAACTTTATGCCCGTTCGTCCCCCATCTAAAATACAATGATGGTTAATCGCGACTTCACTACCGATTTCCAGCGGTCCATGCAATGTGCAATCAGCCGCAATAAAACTATTATCCCCAATAATAATTTTGCGGCCTGGTTCAGCAAAAATATGTGCTAGCGGCGAAATAAAACAATTTTCACCAATCTCAACTGTTTCCATATCCATTAAATAAGCTTGATATTCCTTTTGCCACTCTTCAGCCCAAGCACGGTTTTTAGGTTTTAAAGTCCAATATAACCATGGCATATAGTTTAAGCGGTGCTTATGTTGCTCACGATATTTCAGTAAGGAATCAGTCATCAGTTAATTCCTCTTCAATTTTTAATTCTTCACGACCACGTGTTACGTCTCTGAGTTTTAAGGCGAGCGGTTCAATTTGATGTATCTGTAGTCTCGCTTCGATATCTACACCTGTTGCCGTATAGGTTTCCTGATATTCAATCTGTTGTTGAGTCAGTTCATATTGAAATATCGCCCACTCATTAAAATGACAAGAAAAGTGAATCGTCTTCTTTGCAATGAGTTCAATACGTTCAGCCAATAATAAACATTGTCCAGCACAGCCACCGTATGCTCTAACAAGGCCGCCCGTTCCAAGTTTTATACCGCCATACCAGCGGTTAACCATCACAATAATATTCGTCAGGTCATTCCCTTCAATAGTCGCCAAGATTGGACGCCCTGCTGTTCCTGACGGTTCACCATCATCGTTAAAGCGTACGTTATGCCCAATTTTCCAAGCCCAACATTGGTGAGTGGTCGAGATATCCTTGTTGTATTCTAAAAATTCTTTAACCTGCTGTTCATTTTCTACTGGCGCAGCAATCGCCTGAAATCTACTTTTTTTAATTTCTTCTTCAAATGTAATCTGTGATGCAATCGTAAAAGCCATAAATAAGATAAAGCACAATAAAAATCAAATTATAACGTGAATTTAATAGAATCAAACCTATAAAAAAGCCCCGAATCTCGGGGCTTTTTTATTATCTTTCTCGTAGCGCTTCTTTGGCTTTATTAAATGGTTTAAGTAAGTAATCAAGAACTGTTTTTTGACCAGTACGAATATCTACTGTTGCCACCATACCCGGTGTAATACCAAACGCTTTACCTTCTTTATTGTAAAGCTTATCGGAATCAGTACGGATATAAACACGATAATAGAATTGGTCCTGTTTCACTTCATCACGAATGGTGTCGGGTGAAATAACCGTAACCTTCCCTTTTAAACCACCATAAATTGAGTAGTCATAGGCAGTAATTTTAACCAGCGCTTCTTGTCCCGGACGAATAAAGGCAATGTCACGCGGTAAAATACGCGCTTCAATCAGCAGTTGTTCGTCAATCGGTACAATAGTCATCAGTTTACCGTTTTGTGGAACAACACCACCACGGGTAGTGACTGCAATTTCTTTGACAACACCACGTACCGGTGCTCTGAACACTGCACGGTCTAAACTGTCACTACGACCCAGTACAATTTGTTGTTGCGTTTCGCTATCCGTATTCGCTTTAGATAACTCTTCACGCGCTTTCACATAGTACTGGTTCTGCGCATCATTCATTTTGTTTTGCAAATCATTTGCTTCACGACGTAAACGTAAAACCTCAACCTCACTTGCAGCACCTTTAGCAACCAAAGGCTCTGTCATCGCCAGTTCTTGTTGCACCAGTTGTAAAGCCTGTCTTAAACCTGCAAGCGTTTGTTCAAGATCAGCACGGCGCGAACGATATAATGCAGTTTCTTCTTGTACTAACTTTGGTTCTTTCATCACAATTTCAGGAAAAACCAAAGGTGTACCGTTTACTTCCGCACGTAAACGCGCTGCTGTCGCTTGAGCAGAGATCAGTAAAGATTTTGATTCACCGACATTTGATGCAAAACGGGTTGGATCAAGCTGTGCAAGAATTTCGCCCTTTTGAACGATGTCACCTTCTTGTACATTCAGCTTGGTTAAAATACCGCCTTCTAAAGACTGGATGACCTGTTCTTTAGAAGATGGAATGACTTTACCTGTACCAGTAGAAACTTCTTCAAGTTTAAATACCCACGCCCAGATAAAGAAAATAACCAAGCCAATGCCCACAATCCAGATCACTAGACTGGCACGTGGTAAGGGTGGCTCGCTATAAGAGACATTCATTGAACGGGTGAGTTGTTGTTCTTGTTGTGGTTCGCTCATGAATTACCCCCTT